>NZ_JALKFT010000023.1:0-84490 GCF_023242945.1 Frankia umida | reverse complement strand
AGTGATCGTCGGTGGTAGCTCGGTCGCGCAGAAGCGGAAGGGTGGCCTCGTCGTCAGCCCAACCCGCAGCAATCGCCTCGACCGCCGCTTCGCGGAGCGCCCAGTGTGGGTGAGTCGCGGCGTCATGCAGGTCAGCAGGTGGGTGGGGTAGCTGGGCCATGTAGATCCGGGCGGCGGCGCGGGCAGCGGTATACGGGTAGAAGCTGCCCAGCTGCTGACCGTTGGCGTGGTACCAGTTCTGGTACCGGTCACGGCCTGCCCAATGAGGGCCGATATGAGGCAACAGCCTAGCCAGCACCGCATTCACATCCGCGGACAGGGAGTCGTTGGGTGCGAACCGCGTTTCGCGTGCATCGGCCTCTCCCAGGAGGAGGATGAGGGCGTCGGTGATCGCTTCGGCGTGAGGGGTGAGGGCTGAGGCTTTGCGGATCTCGGCGGCGGCCTGCAGTCCAAGGATCAGGTGCCGGGGCGGGGTGGTGCGGACCCGCCATCGGGGATCAGCGGCGAGCAGTTGGCGGATGGCTCGGGTGGCGAGCCGGTCCGGGATCATCCCGGTGAGCAGGAGAAGAAGCTCGGCCCAGGCGTGGTCTGGCCAGTGGCGGTCATAGACGGCGAGTATCTGTTCCTGGCTGATGTCGAGGTTGATAAGGCGCTGGTTGAGGTCGTCGGCGGCGAGGTATTCCAGAAATGTCCGGTGCACGAACCCGTACACCTGGGATCCGAAGCGGGCGAGGATGAAGTTGCGGGTCCGGAACTGCTCCAGCATGGCCCGTGCGGCGGTAATCGCCTGGACGGCGGGCAGGCTGAGCTCGTCGATCAGGTAGGTCTGGAACGCTGCGACCAGGTCGGGGCCGGGGATGTGATTGCCGGCCAGCCCAGCCGGGGCGTCCTGCATGCCGCGGGCGACCCGGTGCAGCAGCTTCAGCTTGTTCGTCACGTCGAGGAACGCGTTATCGGTGTCGACGTTGGCGTCGCGCAGATGCTTGTTGACGTCCCAGTGCTCGACCAGCACGGTGACCGCGTGCTCGTACACGCTGCGCCGGTCCCGCGGGAGCTCGCGGCGCCGGCCGATGATCACCAGGATGGTGAGCAGCATCGGGTTACCAGCCAGCTCCGCGACCGCCGTCGAGCCGTCGACCGCGGCGAGCAGCCGGGCGGTCAGCCGGCTGGCCTGCGCGGTATCGGTGGGGCAGGACCGGGCGTACCAGCCGGTGGTGAAGGAGCGGATCTGATCAGGGTCCAGGTCCTGGAGCATCCAGTGGCCGAACCCTGCGGTGTCGAGGGTCTGGCGCTGGTAGCCGACCGGCCGGGAGGTGACCACAACCCGGGTTCTGGGGTAGCGGGCGGCGAACCCCTCGATCTCGGCGGTGATCTGCGCCCGGGCGCGGGGGTCGAAGATCTCATCCAACCCATCGAAGATCACCAGTGCCTGGCCGTCGGCGGCCAGGAACGGTTCCACCAGGGACTTGGGCAGGCCCACGTCCTGACTGGCATGTAGATGATCAATAAGGTCCAGGAACGTCACGCTGCGCCCGTGCCTCCATGCGGGGTCGGCGAAGGTGCGTAGCTCGACCAGCAGCGGCAGCCATCCCGCCAGCCCTGCCGGCGGCTGTGGCACCCGCCGAGCAGGGCCCGGCGCACCGGCACTCAGGGCGCCGTCCGCGGCGGGGCCCAACACGGCTTCGTCCGGTGCGCCGGCGGGGCAGGCGAGGGTGAGCATCAGGTAGCGGGCCAGCGTGGACTTGCCCGCACCCGGATCTCCCAGCACCACCAGCTTCCTGCAGGCAGGATCGGCGAGGACATCCAGGACGGGACGGGCCGGCCGGTCGCGATAGGCGCGAAGCGCGGCCTGCAGCCTTTCCCGGTCGACCTCGTCCGGCAGGTCTGACTCGTCGTGACCGGCGTCGGCCAGCCGCCGCCACACCTCCCGCGGCACCTCCATCGGCGGCGGGTCGGCACGGACATGCTGGGGCGTGAAGACCTGCTCCACCAACATGATCGGATGCTCACCCTGATCGGTCAGCGGCGTAAGAATCTCCAGATCAACCCGCGGATACCGCTCCCGCACCCGCTGCAGATACCGCGTCCGCGCCGCCACCCACGCCGGATTCTCGCCCTCACCAGGCTCGGTGTCCTGCCGGTACACGTCGGCGAACCCAGCCAGGTCAAACCGGCCCCGCGAGACCCACTCTTTGTGCTCCCGCTGCGCCAGGCCGTTCAGGTGGCCCCGCCGGTGATGTTCCTGGCACGCCTGGACCAGTGCCGCAACGGTCTTCCACTCAGCCAGATCCCGACCGGAAAAGAAGGCGTACACCGTGGAACGGCCTACCTGGTACTCGCCGACCATGCAATCCAGGAGCCGATCCGCCCGCGGGTCACCCACCGCGGCCACCAGCTCCCGCACGGCGGCCCGCGTCCGACCGATCGAATCTCGCCTCACCACAGCCACCCCCCGTGACCCGTAGCACCTGACTGGGTTCAGTCTAATGATGATCGAAGAGGCATGTCCGGCATCCCGACCCATCCACCGGACCGCTCCGGACAACACCCACCCCAGTCTGGGCACATGAGCGCCAAGACCCCCACCGCCCTCCATCCACCCGCAGGCAACCCGAGCCAGAACCACCATCGGCGCGGGCCCCGCGCCCTGCGGCACCTCCTCTCCATCGTGGGCATCGCCGCCCTGCGCGGCGCCGGCACCACGGCCGGAGGCGCCGCAGCCACGGCTGCGGTCTGGTGGATCCACAACCGATAGTCCAACGACTCGGGGGATGTCCGATGTGCGCTCGGAACGGCATGCCAGACATCGCACCACCCGTGATCCCCTGCCTACCCGAACGCCATCCTGGGGCGGCCCAGCTCCCGCGCGGGAGTGGTCGCGGCCCTGTCCAGGTCCGCCTCGCGGACCATGCGCGGACGGCCCCCACCTACCTGCGGCCCCGCGCGGCCCGCGGCCGTCACCGCCTCGGCGACGCCTCAGATCCCAGCCCACCGTCATCTGACCGCGACCAGAACTGGCGGCCAGCCACGCGACCGACGCAGCCGCCGGGGCGGTGGACCGTACGAGATCGCACGGCGAATCCCGACAGAATCCCTGGCCAGCGCGGCGCAATAGTCGAGCATGACCACGCCCTCTCAAGGCGACAGTGGCATACCTGCGCTGCGGCCACACCCACACCGATCTCCACACGTAGACATGTGCAACCAACGGGTGGTACCGATCGTGCCGGTGTAGGTTCAGAATTCTCGTCAGCATCTTTTGGAAATCGGGCGAACAACAATTCCATACCCGCGTTGTACATGCACGACTCGACTCCTGCAACCGCACGACGCAGCGGCAGCCCTCAGGGTCCATCCTCCCGCCAAAATGCGGGAGATGAACAAAGGCCTCCCATGCTATGGTGCGCCCATGTCATCGATCAAGCAGTTCCAAGTCACCTTTGACTGCGCTGAACCTGAGCGCATGGCTCGCTTTTGGTGCGAGGTGCTGGGGTACGTTGTGTCGCCTCCCCCGAAAGGGTTCGCCACCTGGGACGACTTCAACGACTCCCGGCTTCCCGAGAATCAGGGTTCATGGTTTGCCTGCATTGATCCCTCAGGTTTGGGCCCGCGACTGTTCTTTCAGCGCGTTCCCGAGGGAAAGGTCGTCAAGAATCGGCTGCATCTTGACGTGAGGGTCGGCTCCGGGCTCGTGGGTGAAGAGCGCCTCGTCACGCTCGAAGCCGAATGCGCACGACTGGTCGCGCTCGGCGCGGTGCGCGTGCGACTGCTGTATGACGGCCATGATTCCTGCATCGTGATGCAGGACATCGAGGGAAACGAATTTTGTCTTGACTGAGCATCCTTCAGGACCGGCGAGGTGGGGAGCCATCTTCCTTGAGCCTCTCTTAAAGCCGGTCCCGTGTGGGGCGGGAGTTATCCCGCGAGAGCAAGGTAGTGCGGTCGGGCGGTGCCGAGCATCGCGGTGCGGTACAGCCATCCGTACAGCTAAACTCTCCCGTTGTGGACGGAGCGCGCTCGTGCGCCGCGGCCCGTTCCTCATCTCACGGAGTGGTGAATCGAAGGCGGTACTCGGCAGAGCTGGTTGTCCGTCCTGTTCGCATGCGTTCTCATCCGTGTGTGTTTCTGACGTACCCCGCGTGGGGGAACGGCCGCCGTTACGCACGAGAGATCCACAGCGGGCGCACAGCGGACTCACAGGAAACACGGACAGCATTGTGGGAGCGCAGGCGGCCTGCCTGCAGGTGGATGTCGGACCTCCTCGACCCGGAACGGACAGATCCATGACCAAGCTTCGCCGCACCATCGTCGCGCCGATTGCGGCAGCAGCACTGTTCTCCGCGGTCACCGCCTGTGGCAGTGACTCCGACGCCGACACCAGCTCGACCTCAGCCTCGACCTCGACCTCGACCGCTGGCCCCTCGGGCGCACCGAACGGATTCCCCGGCGGTGCCCCGGGCGGCGGTGGTCTGCAGACCTTCACGGCCGTGGATCTCGACACCGACGGCGCGAACGCCTCGGGCGCGAACACCACCGAAGTCGTGGCCGCCGCCACCGCGTTTCTCGCCACCCTGGATACGAGCACCGCCGGGAAGGTCAGCTACGACTTCGCAGACAGCGAATCCCGCCAGACCTGGTCGAACTACCCGGCCCAGCAGGTGCCGCGTAAGGGCATCGCGCTCTCCGAGCTTGACGGTGACGCCAAGCCCGCCGCGATGGCCCTCGTGAAGACCATGCTGAGCGCGCAGGGGTATGCCCAGGTGCAGACGATCCAGCAGGCCGACGACTGGCTCAGGGCGAACAGTGCCTCCGGCACCGACAGCTTTGGCTCGGACTCCGACTACTACATCGCGATCTACGGCAAGCCCTCGGCGACCGGCTCGTTCATGGTCCAGTTCGGCGGCCACCACCTGGCCCGCAACTACACCTACAAGGGCGCCACGGTCAGCATCACACCGGACTTCACCGGTACCGAGCCGAAGTCCTTCACGATCGGCAGCACCGCAGTGGAGCCGATGAAGGAGAAGGCCGACACGCTGTTCGACGTCTTCGACTCTCTGCGCGACGACCAGGAGGCGAAGGCCAAGCTGTCCGGCACCATCGACGACATCCTGATGGGCCCGGGCGTGGACAGCGGGAAGTTCCCCGCGACCCAGGGCGTGGCCGTCAGCGACCTGTCTGCGGAGCAGCGCACGCTCGTTCTTGACGCGATCGCCGCCTGGGTCAACGACGCCTCTCCCGGCGCCGCCGCCTCGCTGATGAAGACGTACACGGCCCAGCTCAGCCAGACCCACGTCGCGTTCGCCAACAGCGACACCGTCGACGGCGAGAGCACCTACCTGCGCATCGACGGACCCCGCGTGTGGATCGAGCTCGTCAACACGCGCAGCCGGAGCACCCCGAACGTCCATTACCATGGCGTCTACCGAGACAAGACCGACGACTATGGCAGCACCAATCCCAGCGCGTGATCGGTCGCCACGACGGGGAGCGGGCGTCGTGCTGACCGGCCTCCGACGAGCCCTGAGTCTGTTCGCCGGCATCGTCGCCGTGGTCGGCGTCGTCCTCGCGCTCGCGCCGCAGGCCTTGGCGCATCCGCTCAACACTTCGGCGGTGCGGCTGGACGTCGGCGAGCGCACCGTCACCGCGACCGTCGACCTGCCCTTGGACCAGCTCGGCGTCGCGCTGGACGAACGACTCACCGCGGCCGACGTCCTCGACGTCGCGACGCTGTCCGAGCTGCGTGCCTACCTGCAGAGAGACCTGTCGGCGACGGACTCGACCGGCCGGACGTGGGTGACCCGCGTCGCCGGCGGCCGGGTCGAGTCGATCGACGGTGCTGCCAACCTCGTTCTCGACGCCACCCTGACACCCAGCTTTGGCAGGGTGGGTGACTTCGTGCTCCACGACGACGCCATCGTGGACAAGCTCGTCTCGCACCGGGTGTTCGTCTCGGCCCGGTACGGGAGCACGGGCCCGTACACCACGGTGGCGATGCTGTCGTGGCAGACCCAGTCGGTGCCGGTGGCGGCCCTGTCGTCGGCGGCGTCCGCAGCCCCGACAACCGAGCGTCAGGGCCTCGTGTCCGCACTCCACCTCGGTGTCGACCACATCAGCGGGGGCAGCGATCATCTGCTGTTCCTGCTCATGCTGCTGCTGCCCGCCCCCCTGGCCGCCGTGGGGCATCGGTGGGCAGGCCGGCAGGATCTCGGGCGCGCGGGCCGGCGGGTCCTGCATGTCGTCACGGCGTTCGCCCTCGGTCACTCCATCACCCTGGCGCTGGGCGCGATGGGCTGGGTGCAGCTGCCCGCCCGGCTCGTCGAGAGCGGTATCGCCCTGTCCGTTCTGGTCTCGGCCATCCACGCCGTGCGCCCCCTGATACGCCGCGGCGAGGTGCTGATCGCCGGTACGTTCGGCCTGCTGCACGGGCTGGCGTTCGCCGCGCTCCTGGGCGAGCTCGACCTCAGCCGCAGGAGTCTGCTCACGACCCTGCTCGGCTTCAACCTCGGCATCGAGATCACCCAGCTGCTTGTCGTGGCGCTGGTGATGCCCTCCCTGATCGTGATCAGTCGCACCGTCGTCTACCCGGCACTGCGGATCGCGATCGCCTCGCTCGGGGCGGTGCTCGCGACAGCCTGGTTCGTGCAACGGTCCGGCCTGATGTCCGGCAATCCGCTGGAACCGGTCGGCGAGCTCCTCGTCGAGCATTCGCTTGCCCTGGCAGCCGGGCTCGCCGTCGTCGCAGTCCTCTGCGAGCTGGCTCGACGGGCCGGGCCCCTGGCCCGGTGCGGGGGACTCGTCACCGGCGCTGTGGCTGAGCGGCCCGCACAAGGTCTTCGCGGACAACGTCGCGGCGAACCGGCTGGACCTGACGGTCGCGAGAGGGCCGTTCCTCGGTCTGGTGGGGCCCAACGGTGCCGGCAGGACAACGGCGCTGTCGATGGCGGTCGGGCTGCTGCGGGGCATCCCCGATGACGTGCTGGCGCAGCGGACCCAGGAGCTGCTCGACGTGATGAGTACTTCGGACAGCAGCGTCGTTCCGGCCAGGACCGGCTCGATGGCCCGTCGCACGCGTGGCTCGGTCAGCTTGTCCACCAGCGAGTCAAGATGCGTCGCGCGGGCGAGGATCCACCGCTCCTTCGCCAGCTCCACCTGGCCGCCCGTGATGGGTGTCGACACGGGAACGGCCATCTCGTCGGCGCTGAAGTTCCTCCAGGCCGCACAACGTCACGACATCCACCAGGTGATCGCCGTGTTGCCCGGCTGCCGGCTAGGGAAGGCTCCAGTCGACGGGCTGGGCGCCCTGGCGCAGCAGCAGGTCGTTGGCCCGGCTGAACGGGCGGGACCCGAAGAAACCGCGATCGGCCGACCGGGGGGACGGATGGGTCGACTCGATCACCGCCGCGCCGTCCAGGAAGGGCCGAAGGCTGCGCGCGTCGGCGCCCCACAGGATGGCGACCAGCGGTTTGCCCCGCGCGGCCAGCGCCCGGATCGCCTGCTCAGTGACCGGCTCCCAGCCCTTGCCGCGGTGTGAGCCGGGCTGGCGAGGCGCCGTCGTCAGCGCCCTGTTCAGCAGGAGCACCCCCTGGCTCGTCCAGGGGGTCAGGTCGCCGTTGGACGGGCGGGGCGCGCCGACGTCCGTGCTCAGCTCCTGGAAGATGTTCTGCAGGCTGCCCGGTAGCCGGCGCACCTCGGGTGCCACCGCGAAGCTGTAGCCGATGGCCATACCGGGTGTGGGGTAGGGGTCCTGGCCGACGATCAGCACCCGCACGTCGTCGAAGGGCTGCTGGAAGGCGCGCAGCACGTGCGGGCCGGCGGGCAGGTAACTACGGCCGGCGGCGATCTCCGCCCGCAGGAAGTCGCCCATGGCCGTGATCTGGTCGGCGACCGGTTCGAGGGCCCGCGCCCAGCCCGCCTCGACGAGTTCCCGCAGTGGTTGCGCTGGCATGGCCGGTCAGCCTACTGCGCGCTCCCCGCACCGCGGTGGCCGCGCCGCTGCGGGAGCACGGTGATGCCACCGACCCACACGACCGAGGGGCTTCGGGCGGCGGCGCGGATCCGCAGACGTTTTCCCGACGTCGCCGTTCTGGTCCGTCGATCTCGGGGACCGAGTGTGTCCGGGGTGTCCGTATTCCGTCATTCCAGTTCACCGACCGCCCCGACTGTGCTTACTCTGCTGGCGACGGGAATGGACGGAAAAGGAGATCTTCATGCTCAGGTGTCCGCGTACAAGCTGTCGACGGTCCCGATGAGTGCGCCGGTGGTCGTCGCGGTGGTGGGTGGTGGGGCCAGCGGGTGCCTCGCCACCGCCCAGCTGGCAAGGTCCGCGTCGGTTACCGGCCGAAGGTTCACGATACTGCTGGTCGAACCGGACGAGGTGGGTACGGGTCTGGCGTATCTGACCCGGGATCCGCGGCACCGGCTCAATGTGCCGGCCGCGAAGATGAGCGCCTTTGATGATGATCCGCAGCATTTCCTGCGCTGGCTTCGCCGGCATGTCGCGGTCGACTTTCCGCCGGGTGGCTTCGCGCCCCGCCAGTTCTACGCCGACTATCTTCGTCACACCCTCGAGGAGACGCTGCGCGCCGCGAGCGGTGTGCGCTGTGAGCAGGTGCGCGCCCGCGCCACCGACATCCGCCGCCATGGTCGTCGGCTGCGGCTGACCCTCGACGACGGCACCAGCCACCCGGTGGACGGTGTCGTCCTGGCCCTCGGCCACGGCGCCTCGACGACCTCCTGGGTGCCTTCGGCGCTGGCCCGCTCACCCCGGTTCATCGCCGATCCGTGGCGTTCGCAGGCCGAGGCGTACGTTCCGACCGGCAGCGACGTGCTGCTCGTCGGCGCCGGCCTGACGATGACCGACATGGCCCAGCGTTGGAGCCGGGCCGGGGTGCGGCTGCACGTCACCTCGCGGCACGGGCTGCTGCCGTTGCCGCACGCGGTCGAACCGGCGCCGCCGCTGGCCGCCCCGCGGCTGCCCGCCGGGCCGATGAGCCTCGGGCAGGCCCGCCGGCTGGTCTTCGCGCACATCCGCGCCGCCGGGGGCGACTGGCGGCGGGCGGTGGACGCGCTGCGCCCGCTGACCGCCGAACTGTGGTCGCGGCTGCCCGTCGCCGACCAGGCGACGTTCCTGGCGACCACGGTGCGCCGCTGGGATCAGGTGCGTCACCGCGTCGACCCCGCCGTCCACGCCTGGCTCGAGCAGCGCCGCACCGAAGGATCGCTGGTCACCCACGCCGCGCGGGTCGTCGACGCACGCGAGACCGAGACCGGTGTCGAGGTCTCGCTCAGCGACGGCTCCCGGGTGCTCGCCGCGGCTGTCCTGAACTGCACCGGCGCGGGCTCCGGTGTGCGCACCAGCCACGATCCCCTGGTCATGAACCTGCTCGCCGCGGGCCTGGCCACCCCGGACGCACTCGATCTGGGCTTCGCCACCGACGCGTCCGGCCGCCTGGCCGCCGCCGACGGGCCCCACCCGGCGATCTGGGCGATCGGACCGCTGCGCCGCGGGCAGCTGTGGGAAAGCACGGCGATGCCGGAGATCCGCGGCCAGGCCGCCGCGCTCGCCCCCGCCCTCGTGGCCGCGCTCCCCGGACCTCGGGGCGTCCGACGCGTGCACGACCCCTACGGTCTGCCGCTGACCGCGAGTTCGGCGGCGGCCGGTCGTTACGTCGCCGGGCTCGGTCGCATCCTGCGGGTCCGGTCGGGCGCCGAGACGCTGGTGGCCGAGGCGGTCGAGGCCGACCCGCGGTTCGCCCTCGGGCAGGCGGTGCTGGCGCTGCTCGGCGCCGAATGGGGCGCCGACGTCGACGTCGAGGCCGCCCTGGCGCAGGCCCGGCGGTACGCCGGACGGGCCGACGAGCGGGAACGGCGTTTCATCGACGTCGTCACCGCCCGCATCCACGAACCGGGCGGAGCCGGGTCGGCGGCGGCGCTGCTCAGCTACATCCACGCCTACCCCGAGGACGCCCTGGCGGTCAGCATCGCCGTGCCCACCATCGCGTTCAGCGGTGCGACGGAACTTCCGGCCGAGGCCTGGGCGCTGGTCGAAGGGCTCGCTCCGGTCTACCGCGACAACTGGTGGTACCGGGGGCTGCTCGCCTTCACCCGTCAGGAGCAGGGACGTCACGAGGAGGCGGCCGAGCTTTCGGCGCTGGCGCTCGCCGTCGAGCCGACCGCCGGGCACGCCGTCCACGCGAAGACCCACGTCCACTACGAGACCGGTGACCATGCGGCCGGGCTGGCCTGGTTGGACACCTGGATCTCGACCTGCGGTTCGGATTCGTCGCACCGGGCCCACTTCTCCTGGCACGCGGCCATGCACGAGATCGCCCTCGGCGAGGACAGCGCGGTCCGGGCACGTTTCACCGCCCAGCTCGCGCCGCCGGCCGTCGCCGGTGTCCGGGCGCTGGTCGACTCCGCGTCGCTGCTGTGGCGTGGTTTCACCGCCGGCACCTGGACGTCGGTGGATCTCGGCCCGGTGCTGGACACTGTCCCCGGTGGCCTGCTCGTCGATCCGCCGACGCCGTTCGTGGCGTTGCACGCGGCCATCGCGCTGGCCGCCGTCGGGGACTGCCAGCGCCTCGCCGCACTGCGCCGGTCCGCGGCGGCCCGCACCAGCACCGTGTTCACCGACACGGTCGCACCGCTGGCCGATGCCCTGATCCACCTCACCCTGGGCGATCCCGACCGGGCGACCGAGGCGCTGGTCGCCCTGCCCGGTGTCGAACGGCTCGGGGGCAGCGCCGCCCAGCGCGAGATCGTCGAGGACACCACGATCTACTGCGCCGTCCAGGCCGGCCGGCCCGACATCGCCCAGGCCCTGTTGCGGAGCCGACTCGACCGTCGGCCCTCCCCCCGCGACGCCCATCTGCGCGCCGCGCTGTGCACCGGGCATCCGGCCAGCCGCGAGTAGCGCACGGACGTCGCCGCGTGGCCGGATCGATCCTGGCCCGACCCGGCCGCGCGGCGACATGCGAACGTGTGCGGGAACGGTCGTGGGAACTTCCGCGGGGCCCGGTGTCGAATCGGGGCGGCGGCGTTCGTAGCAGGGGTGAGCGACGGTTGCCCACCGGGGCGCCCGCGAACCACAGGAGCTGATCTCGCGATGCGGTATCTGATGTCCGTGATCCAGGACCGTCCCGAACTCGGCACCGAGCAGGAGCAGGCCGCGATCGACGTGTTCAACGCGCGGCTCCAGGAGCAGGGGCACTGGATCTTCGCCGGCGGTCTCGGGTTCCCCGACACGGCGACCGTGGTCGACAACCGGGGTGGCGAGGCGCTGGTCACCGACGGACCGTTCGTGGAGTCCAAGGAGTTCCTCGCCGGCTTCTGGATCCTCGAGGCCGCCGATCTCGATGTGGCCCTGGCGCTCGCCGCCGAGGGTTCGAAGGCCTGCAACCGCAGGATCGAGATCCGTCCGTTCCTGTGAGCGAGGTCGACGTCCAGGCGGCGATCACGCGGGCCCACCGCGCCGAGTGGGCCCGGGTGGTCGCCATCCTGACCAGGCGCCTCGGCGACCTCGACCGCGCCGAGGAGGCGGCGGCCGAGGCGTTCGCGACCGCCGTCGAACGGTGGCCGACCGACGGCGTCCCACCCAACCCCGGCGCCTGGCTGACGACCACCGCGGGCCGTAAGGCCATCGACCGTCTGCGGCGGGAGAGCAGGCGCGACGACAGACACCGGGAGGCTCGGTTGTTGTCCGGCGACGACGGCGACACCGCACCCGAGCCGATCGGCGCCGTCGACGACGTGCGGCTCCGGCTGATCTTCACCTGCTGTCATCCGGCGCTCGCCCCCGAGGCTCGCGTCGCGCTGACCCTATCGCCGAGGGCCACCGGCTGGTCCGCGAACGTCTCGCCGCCGTCGCGGCGGCCACGACGGCGGGGTCGGCGCCGGGGCGCTATCAGATCCTGGCCGCGATCAACGCCGTCCACACGTCGGCCCGCGACGCCGAAGACACCGACTGGTCGCAGATCATCGCCCTCTACGACCAGCTCATCCGCCTCGACCCGGCGCCGATCATCGTGCTCAACCGGTCCATCGCCGTCGCCGAACTCGACGGACCGGAGGTCGCCCTGGCCGCCGTCGACCGGCTCGCGGCCCCGCTGTCCACCTACCACGCCTACCACGCCACCCGGGCGGATCTGCTACGTCGCCTCGGCCGCGACCAGCAGGCACGCGCCGCCTACGACCGGGCTCTCGCCCTGAGCACCAACACCGCAGAGACCGCCTACCTGACCCGCCGCCGCGACCACCCGCGGGCGACCGTCCGCCCGGATCAGGGGTGACCCGCGCGCCCGCGCACACCATCGGCGCACCGGCGAGTCGCCATCGAGACGACCCGCCGGCACCCTGTCCACCCGAGCACCTACCGACCGTCACTCCCAGGCTTGGTGGCGGTGGCGGTGGGGGGCAGGTCCGTCTGGAGCGGCAGGATGTTCACCGCGAGGGTCTGCGAGTCATCCCGCAGGGACGTGCCTTCGATGTCGACGTTCGGCAGGATTCGGTCCAGGCGGCGGGGAAGGTACCAGGCCCTGCGTCCCAACAGGGTCATGACGGCGGGCACGAGGGTCATCCGGACGAGGAACGCGTCGATGCCGACACCGAGCGCCAGCGCGAAGCCCATCTGCTTGATGAGAGCGTCGGGGGTGAGAACGAAACCGGCGAACACGCTGATCATGATGATGGCGGCGGCCGTGACCACGCGGGCGCTGTGCTCGAAACCGGTGACGACCGCCTGTCTGGGCGGGGCGCCGTGGACGAACTCCTCACGCATCCGGGTGACCAGGAAGACCTCGTAGTCCATCGCCAGGCCGAAGACCAGACCCACGACGAGAACGGGAAGCAGGCTCATGATCGGGCCGGTCTGGCCCTCGATGCCCAGCAGCGTGTCGAACCAGCCCCACTGGAAGACCGCGACGACGGCGCCCAGCGCGGACACGACGGTGAGCAGGAATCCTCCGACGGCCTTGAGCGGCACCAGAATCGAGCGGAAGACCACGCACAGCAGAACGAGCGCGAGACCGACGACGACCATCAGATAGGGCAGCAGCGCATCGCCCAGTGAATCGGTGATGTCGACGGCCAGCGCCGTGCTTCCGGTCACCGAGACCTCGGTGGCGGTGGGGGCGGGCAGTTCCCGGATGGCGCGGACAAGGTCACTGGTCCTCGCGTCCGCCGGACCGGAGAGCGGGACGACGGAGAACACCGCGGTGTCACCGGCCGGGTTCTGCGTCGCCGGTGTCACCGCGGCGACGTCGGGAAGCGCGCCGATCCGCGTGGCGATCACACCGGCGGCCGCCATCGGATCGACGCGGGCGCCGCCGGTCGGATGCCCGTCGACCACGATCGTGAGGGGACCGTTGAATCCGGCGCCGAAGTTGGTGGAGAGCAGGTCGTAGGCCTTACGGGCCGAGCTGTCCGGTGCCGCGGTGGCGTCGTCGGGCAGGGCGAGCTGGAGGTCGAGGGCGGGCATGGCCACCAGACCCAGGCCGATCACGGTGGCGGCGAGGACCGCGGCCGGGCGCCGGGTGACCCGCTCCGCCCAGCGCCGCCCGCGCGTGGCTTCGGCTTCGGGTTCGGGTTCGGGGTGCCGTCCAGCCGGGGGCAGGTGACGCCCGGCGGACGGAAGGTGACGACCGGCCGACGGGAGGCGGCGCCGGGGCGGGCGCTGGTCCTGGTGCCGCCGACGCGTGCGGACGCGGTCGCCCGCGTAGCCCAGCAGGGCCGGCAGCATGGTCAGGGAGATGACGACGGCGAGCAGCACCGCGAAACTCGCGGCGATGCCCATCTCGGTCAGGAAGGGAATGTTCACCACCGCGAGGCCGACCAGGGCGATCGCGACGGTCAGGCCGGCGAACACCACCGCAGAGCCGGCGGTGGCCACCGCCCGACCAGCGGCGCTCTCGTGGTCGAGGCCGCGGTCGAGTTCGTCGCGGTAACGGGAGACGATGAACAGCGAGTAGTCGATGGCGACGGCGAGACCGAGCATCAGGGCGAGCGTCGAGGTGTTCGACGACAGCTCCAGGAAACCGGTCGCCGCCGTCACCGAGGCCAGGGAGATGCCGACGCCGACGAGGGCGACCAGCAACGGGAGGCCCGCCGCGACCAGCGAACCCAGGGTGACGACCAGGACCAGGGCCGCGACCATCAGCCCCACCAGTTCGGTGGCTCCGCTGCCCTCCTCCTCGGTGGCATCCCCGCCGACCTCGACGGTCAGGCCGGCGGCCCGGCCCGCGTCGACGGCGTGCGTGAGGGTGTCCCGTGCGTCCTCGGACAGATCGGTGGCAGGCACGGCGTAGGTGACCCGCGTGTAGCCGACGCCGCCACTCCTGGCGATCTGACCCTGGTAGGGGTCGGACACCGAGGCGACGTCGGCGCTGCCGGTCAGCTCGGCGATCACCCCGGTCACCGCGGATCGCCAGGTGGGCTCGGTGAGCTGCGCGCCGGCCGGTGCGGCGAAGACGATTCTTGCCGTCGCCCCGTCCACCCGGGTGGCGGGGAAACGCTGCGCCATCAGATCGCCGGCGCGCTGGGACTCGGTGCCCGGCAGGGTGAAGCTGTCCGACGTCGGACCGGACAGCGTGGCGGCACCCAGACCGCTCAACAACAGGGCACCCAACCAGAGCACGAGAACCAGCCGGCGTCGCCGGAACGAGACGCGTCCGAGCAGTTGTAGGAAGTGAGCCATGACGCTACAAACTGCCCGCCGCCGGCGGTAAGAACATCTGGCAGCCGCAGACATTTACGGGTACCGCGTTCGTGGTATTCGGCAGTACCACGGACGGTGGATGACGGAATTCCCTGGACGGGTACCGTGAGGAGGATGTCCGCCGGACCCACGCCGACCTGGCTCGTCATCCGCGCCGCAGCGGCACGGCCCAGGGCGGTCGACCGCCTGGTAGCGCTGCTCGCCTTCGGTCTTGGCATGGTCGGGGGCCTCGACTCGTCCCGGGCCACGTCGGATTTCTACGACCCGTTCTCCCTCACGCTGGCCGTGTTGGCCGCCCTGGTGCTGCTGGCCCGTCGGCGCCGACCGGTGGGTGTCCTCGCGGTGACCGTCTCGCTGGTCACCGTCGGCTGGATCAGCGACGGCCGCGCGGCGCCGACGCTGGGGCTGGCGATGGGGGCGGCGCTCTACACCGTCACCCAGTACCGTCGTGGCCGTATCGGCTGGCACTGTGCCGCCGGTATCGCCGTCTTTCTGGCCATCATCAACGTCCTCAGCGGACCCTCGGTCAACAATCTGCTTTCGGCCTGGAGCTGGGTCGGTTTCTGCGCGGTCGCCGGCTATTCGGTGCGCGGCCGGCGGGACTATGTCGCGGCTGTCGAGGACCGGGCCATCCGCGCCGAACAGGGACGTGAGCAGGAGGCCTGGCGGCAGGTCACCGAAGAACGCCTGCGCATCGCGCGGGAGCTGCATGACGTGGTCGGCCACCACATCGCTCTGATCAACGTGCAGTCCGCCGTCGTCGAGCATGTTCTGACCAGCGACCCCGGGCGGGCCGCCGAATCACTCGGGCACGTCCGGCGCGCCAGCCGGATGGTGCTCGACGAGCTCAGCTCCCTCGTCCGGGTGCTGCGCGACCCGGACGAACCCGTTCTCACCCGCCCGGCGCGGGGGCTGGCCCACCTCGACAAGCTGGTGGAAAGCTTCCTGTCCAGCGGCCTGCCGCTGGCCTGTCAGGTGGACGGCCGGCCGCGGCCGCTGCCCGCTCTGGTCGACCTTGCCGCCTACCGGATCATCCAGGAGTCCCTGACCAACGCCTACAAACATGGCCGCGGCGGACGAGCCTCGGTCCGCCTCACCTACGACCAGCACGAACTACGGTTTCAGATCCTCAACAGCGGTGCGGGCCGGGGCCGCACCAACCATCTGGTCGCCGAGGCCGACATCATCGAGGCCGGCTTCGTCGCCGGACATGGCATCACGGGTATGCGCGAACGGGCGGCGGCACTCGATGGTCGGCTGCGGATCGGGCGCACCCCCGACGATTCGTTCGTCGTGTCGGCGCAGCTGCCCCTTCCGCCCCAGCCCGACGGAAACAACGAACCGCCCACACCGACCGAACCCGCACAGTCGACCGAACCCGCACAGTCGACCGAACCCGCACAGTCGACCGTAGCCGCCGCGCAGCCGCGCGCCGCAGCATCCGTGCGGGCAGAATCGTCGCACGCGGACCCCGTATCGGCGGGTCCCCCGGCAACCGAGGTCGACCTGACGCACACCGTGGAGTTGCGATGGTGATCCGGGTCCTGCTGGCCGATGACCAGCCGCTGATCCGGGCGGGTTTTCGGGTGTTCATCGACGCGGCACCGGACCTCACGGTCGTCGGTGAGGCCGCCGACGGTGACGAGGCCATCCGACTGGCTCTGCACACGCAGCCCGACATCGTCGTGATGGATATCAGGATGCCCGGACTGGACGGGATCACCGCAACCCGGACGATCATCGCCGAGCCGCGGCTGGCGAACACCCGGGTCCTGGTCCTGACCACGTTCGAGATCGACGAGTACGTCTTCGACGCGCTGCGCGCCGGAGCCAGCGGCTTCCTCGGCAAGGGCGCCGAGCCGGACGAACTGGTCAGGGCCGTGCGGCTGGTGGCCAGCGGCGAGTCCCTGTTGTCCCCGCTGGCCACCCGGCAGCTCATCGCCGACTATGTCGCGAGGCCCCGCCCGACCACGCCGGCCACCCCGATCGGCGACGCCGGCTCCGGCCGGCTGACCAACCGCGAGGCCGAGGTCGTCCGTCTGGTCGCGGCGGGGCTGTCCAACGACGAGATCGCCGAACAGCTGTACCTCTCCCCGCTGACCGCCAAGACCCACGTCAACCGGGCGATGACCAAACTGGGCGCCCGCGACCGGGCGCAGCTCGTCGTCCTGGCCTACCGGTCACGGCTCGTCGCGCCCCCGGACGAGCCGGTCCACCGCCGGGATGGATCGCCGCCGCACCGCGACTCCCTCAGATCCACGGACGGTTGACGGGTCAGCTGTTCGGGGGCGTCATCGTCGCTGAGGGAATGTCGACGTAGCCGATGATGTCGGCCCCGCGCACGGCCAGATCGCGGTCGGTGAATCCGTCGAGCCGTTCGGCGTCGCGGGCCAGCACCGTCGCCCCGCCCCGGTCGACCAGCATCATGTGGATCCGGGTCGTGATCCCGGGATAGCCGGGATAGCCGATGATGCCCCGCGGCCCACGAAAGCAGAGCTCGTCGGACACGGTGAGCACGTCCCCGGGTAGTAAAGGACGGGTTCCAGGCAGGGTAACAGGTGTAGGACGCCTGCGAGACCCGGACGTCGTACTGCGCGGCACCTCGCTGGTCGACCACGGTTGCCGTCATTCGCAGCGGCAGGTCGTAGCATCCCGACGGACCGGTCGCGGTACGCGCGGCCTGCAGCGCGCTCGACGCCGTCGAGGCGGTCGAGGCGGTGCCGCCGAACAGCAGGGCGCCTGGCCGAGGCCGGCGCTGTGCTGCAGCCGATGCCAGGCGGCCAACCAGGCGGTGCGTCGCCGCGGATCGAAGGCCTCGACGATCCGGGTCACCGAGTGCTCGGTGAGCCGACGTCGCCGGTTACGCAGGTCGTTGATGGTGGTCTTGGACAGCCCGGCTCGTGACTCGACCGACCGGTCGTTGGAGCGTCCCCACAGCCGGGTGATCGCTTCGTGCGGATCCTGGTAGCTGGCGACCCCGTCCGGGTCCTCCGACGCTGTCTCCCCCGTGTACGACATCGCTTCCGTCCCCGGCCGGGCCGCGGCACGTCCCGCGGCGTCTGCCATCCCGTTCGGGCACGTGGGTGGTTTTCGCCCGTTTCGCCTGTCCTGACAGGACAGGACGGGACAACCGGTACTCATCATGCCGACAAAGCGCCACTTTCGGTGCCACGGTTCCGGCTATGTTTCTGTCCGGCCCGGCCGTCCGGGGGGAGGCCGGGCCGGACAACACGATGGAGGCGGGCACCGTCCTTCCGGTCCACCCACGCCATCAGGAGCTGGAGGTTTCGCTACTCGCGGGCACCGAGTGGCCGTGTTTCGTCAGCAGGGACGAGCCGGAGGCGACCGCCCGGCCGGGTGACGCGTCGAAGGTGAGGTGATGGTCTCGTGCGCATCCGACGGCTGCTGTCGCCGCGGCGCGAACCACCGAACTGCCAGGACGCGCCGGATCGACGGCCGCCGGACATCGTCCACGATCTGATCGCCGTGGCCGACGGTCTGGTCGACCTGACCGACGACGAGGCGATCGCCGACCCCGCGGCAGCGGCCGCCTTCGCCCGCTGGATCACCCAGCGAATCGGCACCATGATCATCCACTGTGAGGTGAGCTGGATCGCCGATGAGGGACCGTTCGATCCGGCCAGGCATGAGGCTGTGGCGTCCCGGCCGGCACCGGACGCCGAGCAGACGGGCCGCATCGCCGGGACCGTCCGGCCCGGCTACCTGTGGCGCGACCAGATCGTTCGTCCCCAGCAGGTGGTCGTCTACGCGGCGGCCGTCCCACTCACCCGCGCGTAGGCGAGGCGAGGGAAAGGCGCCGCTCATGCCGTCCACATCGCGACCGTCACGGACGGTGGCGATTGCACCTTCGAGCCTGTGGTCAGCTCCGAACCGGCTGCGGACCAGCGCTGGTGACGGCGATGGTGGGCCTGACGATCCGCGATGAAGGCAACGGTGCCCGGTCACCGCTCGCGCTCTGGTGGATGCTACTGGCGTACCGTCGCGGCTGTGCTGCTTGCCGTTCTGGCCGCCTTCGCCTGCGCGTTGTGTTACGGGGCCGGCTCGGTGCTCCAGTCGGTAGGTGCGGCCCGCACCGCGACCGCGACCGCTACCGCGCCGACGTCCACGGTCACGCCAACGTCCACGGTCACGCCAACGTCCACGTCCACGTCCACGGCGTCGGTGTCGGCGGGCGGCGTGACGGGTCAGGCCGGCAGCGGAGACGGTGCGCGGGAGGTCGCCGCGGCCTTCCGGCCCTCGGCGCTGGCCCACCTTGCCGTCCAGCTGCCCTACCTGGCCGGGCTCGGGCTGGACCTGCTGGGCTGGCTGCTCTCCCTGCTCGCGGTGCGGGGCCTGCCACTGTTCGCGGTCCAGGCCATCCTCGCCGGTTCGGTCGGAGTGACAGCGGTGCTCGCGGTGGCCACGCTCGGCGCCCGGCTCTCCCGCCGTGAGGTGGTTGCCCTGGCCACGCTGGGCGCCGGAATGGTGCTGCTGGCGCTGACCGCACGACCGGGACGGGCCGATCCGGCGTCGACGGCGGTCTCCTGGGGGCTCGTCGCCGGGGTCCCGGTACTCGTCGGGCTGGTCGGACTGGTGCTGTGGGCCTGGCCGCGGCGGGCGGGCGCGCTGCTCGGGCTGCTGTCCGGGCTGGCCTTCGGCGGGGCGGCGCTGTGTGCCCGGCTGATCGAGGCCCGACCATGGTCGGACGTGCCGACCGACCCCGCGACCTGGGCGTTGCTGGCCTATGGCGGGCTGGGCCTGGCCCTGTTCGCCGTCGCGCTGCAACGTGGTGCGGTCACCACGGCGATGGCCGGCCAGTGCGCCGGCGAGACGCTGCTGCCGGCCCTGGCCGGAACACTGCTGTTGGGCGACGGTGCCCGCGCGGGACTCTCACCGCTGGCCGTCCTCGGCTTTCTCGTGGCCGTCCTGGCCGCCTTCGCACTGATCATCGCCGGCGCCGGCGACGTGGACGGCTAGGGCGCGGTCGCCGGGAGCGGCGCGGGGCTGGTCGGTGAACGTCGGGGCGCCGCCCTGACCAGCAACGAACGCGAACGCGACCATCTCCTGGCCCGCGCCGCCGACCTCGGCTGACGGCGCGGGTCGCCCGAGGACCAGACGGTGCCACAGAACCGAACGAATGTTCCGTTCAGCCGGCCATCCTGCCGAGAACCAGTGGTCTGACCTGGGCTTTCGTGATGTCAGGCCGGTTCGGGTGGCGCAGGTGCGCCGACCACCAGTACCTGACTTCTTCGGGAAACTGACACCTCGCATCATCCGGCGCCCTAGGGTATGGAATCCTGACGGCGGGCGGAGGCGACCCGCCGTGTCAGGAGCATCGCGAGTCCCGGATGTTCTAACCGCGGGTGTTCGCCAATATCACAGTACTGAGGAGATCTGGGCTGGTGCGAGTTTCGATGTTTCGCCGCCGCTGGGTGGCGGGATGCGCCGCGGTGCTGGCGCTCGGCCTGACCGCGTGTTCCGGCTCGTCGGGTGGGTCCGCCGGGGTGAGCTCATCGGCCACAGGGTCCGCCGCCACGGGGTCCACCGCCGCGTCGCGTTACACGACGCCGCTGAAGGGGATCTGCCCGTCCACGGTCGCCATTCAGGCGAACTGGTGGCCCGGACTTCCCGACGCTTACCTTTATCAGCTTCTGGGTCCGAACCCGACGATCGACGTGAACAAGAACCGAATCGAGGGTGAACTCGGCACCACCGGTGTGCGACTTCAGGTGCGCGCGGGCGGGCCGGCGACCGGCTTCCAACCGGTAACCGCGCTCCTCGCTCAGGACGACAGCATCCTGGCCGGCTATGTGGGCACGGACGAAGCCGTGCAGGCCTCCGGGAAGCAGCGGTCGGTCGCTGTCTTCGCGCCCTATGAGAAATCTCCGTTGGCGTTGATCTGGGGTAACCCGGAGTGGAACTTCACCAGCGTCGCCCAGGTTCGTGACTCGGGCGCGACGGTGTTGGCCAGTGCGAGTGGGACGTCCTTTCCCGATGTCTTCGTCCGGGAGGGGCTGCTGAACAAGACCCAGGTCGACACCTCCTATCAGGGTTCGCCCGACCGGTTCGTCGCCGCCGACGGCAAGATCGCGCAGCAGGCGTTCGTCACGAACGAGCCCTACCTGCTCGAGCACGACGTCAAGGCCTGGGGCAAGCCGGTGAAGCAACTGCTTCTCCAGGACGAGTACCCGGCGTACATCTCGGCCCTCGCCGTCCGGGCGGACAAGGTGTCGTCCCAGCGCGCCTGCCTCGCCAAGCTGGTACCCCTGTTGCAGCAGGCGCAGCGGGACTACGTCGCCGACCCGGCGCCGGTGAACAAGCTCATCCTGAAGGTCGTCAGTACCCTGCACACCGGAGGGTTCACCCTCTCGGCGGGCCTTCTCGAGTACGGAAACGCCACCCAGAAGAAGCTCGGACTGATCGCCAACGGCAACGACGGGGTGCTGGGCAGCTTCGATTCGGCCCGGGTGGACAAGCTGATCGGTCGGCTCGTCCCGGTCTTCGCCGCGAAGGGCAGCGCGCCGAAGGCGGGGCTGGCCGCGTCGGATCTGGTGACCAACGAGTTCCTCGACAAGACGGTGGCCCTGAAGTAGCGAACGACGTCGACACAGGCGACGGCACGGCACGGCACGGCAGCGGAAGAAAGCGGCGTCCGGGGCGGAAACGCCCCGGACGGTCCCCGACACCCGACATCGGGGTCCGTCAGCCACACGGCGAAGGGAACGTCACCCATGAGCGAGGCTTCGGCACCCGCTGTCGACATCACCGTGCCGCATTCGGCGCGGGTGTGGAACTACTGGCTGGGCGGTAAGGACCACTATCCCGTCGATCGCGAGTTCGGCGACCGGCTCTACGAGCTGCTTCCCGAGATCGTGCAGATCGCCCGGCAGGCCCGGGCCTTCCTCGGCCGCGCGGTCACCCATCTGGCCGGCGAGGTCGGTATCCGGCAGTTCCTCGACATCGGCACCGGTCTGCCGACGGCGGACAACACCCACGAGGTGGCGCAGCGGATCGCCCCCGACTCCCGGATCGTCTACGTCGATCATGATCCGCTGGTCCTGCTGCACGCGCGGGCGCTGCTGGTGAGCGCCCCCGAGGGCGTCACCAACTACGTCGATGCCGACGTCCGCGAGCCGAAGAAGATTCTTCAGGCCGCCCGCGAGACCTTGGACTTCACCCAGCCGATCGGTCTGATCATGCTCGGGATCATGGGGAACGTGGCCGACCTCGACGAGGCCTACGCGATCGTGCGCGAACTGCACGACGCCCTTCCCACCGGCAGCTACCTGGTGTTCAAGGACGGCACCTACGCCGTCATGGGCGAGGAGCGGGCCGATTCCATCCACGATCTCCACGCGCACGAGAAGTTCCCGTACCACATGCGTACTCCCGAGCAGGTGGCCCGTTTCCTCGACGGTTTCGAACTCGTCGAACCGGGGCTGGTCTCGACCCCGTTGTGGCGGCCGAACCCCGCGGCCGAGCCGCCGGTGGCGATCGATGACCTGTGCGGCGTCGGCCGGAAGCCCTGACGCCACGTTCTCGAGTCGAGGACGGGCGTCAGATGGCGTGGTATAAGATAATCTGCTCGATGGTTTCCGCGGTCTCACCAGGCGTTGTGCTCTTGAGCGCCAGATTGTCCATGGTGAGCGTGTAGCGCGTGAGGTCCTCCGGCTTGTCGAGGTAGATGGCGCCTGTCAGATGCTCCAGGTAGACGACATCGGCGATATCCGGCTCACCGAACCGCAGAATGCTGAACGAGCCACCTTCGGCGGGATGGGGGCCGCCGCTGAACGGAATCACCTGGATGGTGATGTTCGATTTCGCAGTCAGCGCGATCAGGTGTTTGAGCTGGGCCTGCATGACCTCCGGCCCGCCGACCGGGCGGCGCAGCGCCGCCTCGTCGATGATCGCCCAGAGTCGGGGCGAGTCCGCCCGGTCGAGAACGGTCTGCCGACTCATCCGTGCCTGTACCCGACGTTCGATCACGTCGGCGGCGTCTGTCTGGCGAGCACCGCCTATGACGGCGCGGGCGTAGTCCCTGGTCTGCAGGAGCCCGGGGATGAACTGAAGCTCGTAGGTGCGGATCAGGATCGCCGCTTCCTCCAGGCCCAGGTACGGCTGAAACCAGCCCGGCATCACATCGGTGAACCCCTGCCACCAGCCCGGCTCGTTCGCCTCGCGGGTGAGCTCGAGCAGCGGCGCGCGGTCTTTCTCCTCCGTCACGCCATACAGGGTGAGCAGGTCGGCCACATCGCGTTCCTTGAAGCTGACCCGACCCAGTTCCAGTCGACTGATCTTCGAATCGGATGCCCGAATGCTGTAGCCGGCCTCCGACCGGCTAATGCCCTTCGCCTCGCGAAGTCGACGCAGCTGTGTACCCAGTACAACGCGGCGCACGATCGGCCCACCCGCCCGTTGCAGCGTCATTACCCCGCCTTCACCCGGCACCTGCGCCCGGCAGGTTTCCCCTCAGCATACTGGATGATGATGGAGGCCAGACGTTCGGAGTGCGCTCAGAAGGCTCTGCACCGGGGGCTACGATCCGCTCAGCCAAGGACACCAGCAGGTGGCCGCCGGCACCCGTCCTCACGACCACAGGATCCTGCGCCAGAGGGGAGAGTCGGTGTCCACTGTGCCGGGAATCGCATTGGCGTTCGACGATGTGGGAAAAACTTTCCCGGACGGTACCGCCGCGCTACGGGGAGTGTCATTCACGGTCGCCGACGGTGAGTTCGTGACGGTGGTCGGACCGTCGGGTTCGGGAAAGTCCACGCTGCTGCGAATCGCGTCGGGGTTGACCGAACCATCCAGCGGGACGACTGCTCACGGGCCTGATGCTCCCGGCTACGTCTTTCAGGATCCGACGCTCCTGCCGTGGCGCACCGTCGAGAGCAATGTCGGGCTGTTCGCCCAGCTTGACCACCTGCCGAGGAGCCAGCGGCGCGCGCTCGTCGCCGCGGCCATCTCCCTCGCCGAACTCGAGGGGTTCGAGCACCACCGACCGGCCGCGCTGTCCGGCGGCATGCGGATGCGGGTCTCCCTCGCCCGCTCACTCACGGTACGGCCATCACTGCTGCTTTTCGACGAGCCGTTCGGCGCGGTGGACGAGATCACCCGGCAGCGCCTCGGTGAGCAGGTGCAGCGGCTGCACATCCGGGAACGGTTCGCGGGCCTGTTCGTCACCCATTCGGTCACCGAGGCGGTGTGGCTGGCTCGTCGGGTCGTCGTCCTGTCCGCCCGACCAGGGCGAGTGGTCGCACAGATCGACGTCCCGTTCCCCTACCCGCGGCCCGCTGACCTGCGCTTTGACGCCGCCTTCGGCGAGGTCGCCCGGACCGTCTCGGCGGCGCTGGCGGAGTCGTTCACGTGATGGCGACCGAACCGCGCCGCGCGGCCGATGCGATGCGTGCGGCCCGTGCGGCCCGTGCGGTGCGTGCGGTGCGTGCGGTGCGTGCGGTGCGACGAGCCGGGCCGCCACTGGTGGTCCTGGCAGTCGTCATCGGCATCTGGTACGCCGTGACCTACCTCGCGCTGGCGCCCCGCCGGCGTTTCCTGCTGCCGCCACCACACGAGGTCGTCACCGACGGGTTCGGGGACTGGACCACCTTCCACGAGACCCTGGTGGCGCTGGGCGCGACGGCGAAGGTCGCGCTCGTGGGGCTCGCCATCGCCGCCGCCCTCGGGATGGTCTTCGCCGTGCTGATGAGCCAGGCGGGTTGGATCGAGCGGTCGTTCTACCCCTGGGCGGTGGCACTCCAGACGATCCCCATCCTCGCGATCGTGCCGCTGATCGGGTTCTGGCTGGGCTACGGCTTCTGGTCACGTACCGTCGTGTGCGTCCTGGTCGCGCTGTTCCCCATCATCACGAACACCCTGTTCGGGCTCCAGTCAACCGACGCCGGGCAGCATGACCTGTTCACGCTGCGCCAGGCCGGCCGCTGGGCCAGGCTCGTGTACCTCGAGGTCCCCAGCGCGCTGCCCGCGGTGTTCACCGGGCTCCGTATCTCCGCCGGCCTGTCGGTCATCGGCGCGATCGTCGGTGACTTCTTCTTCCGTCAGGGGCAGCGGGGCCTGGGCAGCCTCATCGACGACTACACCCAGCGTCTCCAGTCCGCACCACTGTTCGCCGCGATCATGGTCTCGGCCCTGTTCGGACTGGCGCTGTTCTGGCTGTTCGGCCTGGCCGCCCGGCTGGCCATCGGCTCCTGGCACACCCCGCGCCGCAGGTCCTGACCCATCCCGGCTCCAGCGGCCAGCCGGGCGACACACCGTTACCCTCCACCCACATGTAGTAACTCCATGTGACGATCGGGCCCCGCTCGGCCTCCTCCGGACCGCGCCGCGGCGGGCGTCCGATCCGCCGACCGTCCGCTGACTCGCGGAACCGGAGCGGAGCCTGAAGCCAGCTCGAGGAGCGCGTCGTGCCCGCCCTGTTCTCGTCTGATGTGCTCCGGTGGCGACCCGCCGCCCGAGGCCGCCCGGCCCGCCAGGTGGCCGGGCGGGCGCTTCTCGCCGCGCTCCTCACCCTCGGTCTGCTCGCCACGGCTGGCACGTCCGCCATGGCGGCGGCACCCGAGGATGCGTCGATCTCGATCGCCGCGAGCGTCTCCCCCACCGAGTTCACCACCAATCGCACCGCGCTGACCTTCACGTTCGTGGTCACCAACACGGGCACGGTGCCCCTCACCAACGTCCGGGTCGAGAGTTTCACGGCGTGGTACGGGCTGTACACGACCTGCCCGCGGAGCACCCTCGACCCGGGCGCGTCGATGAACTGCACGGCCCCCTACTCCGCCTCCGGCCGCGACTTCACCCTCAACCAGGTGTTCGGTGCGGGGCAGGCGACCGGCCAACCCCCGTCGGGCCCGGCGGTCTTCTCCACCTGGGAATCGGCCCGTGCCTACCGGTCGCTGTTCAACGATGACATCGATCTGCAGAAGTCCGCGGCGCAGTATCGGTTCACCGCGGCGGGCCAGCGCCTCGACTACAGCTACCGGATCACCAACAACACCGATGCCCCGCTCACCGAGGTGACCGTGCACGACTCCTACCCCGGCCTGTCACCCGTTCACTGCCCCACCACCACCCTCGCCGCGGGCGCCCGGATCATCTGCACCGTCTCCTACCTGACAACCGAGGAGGACGTCATCCGCGGCCAGGTGAGCAACTACGCCTACGTCTCCGGTGTCACCCCCAGCGGCGCGACCTACTTCTCGATCACGCAATCCGTGATCGTGTCGAAGATCGGGACGTCCGGGCTGACCGTGGCGAAAGCGGTCGCCCCGGCGACGTTTCGCGGAGCCGGTGAAACACTGACCTACCAGTACCTGCTCACCAACACCGGCACCTTCAACGCGCTCACGAACATCGCGGTGCTCGACCCGCACCCCGGCACCAGCCCGGTGCGGTGCGCAGGCACCGACCTGGCACCGTCGGAGAGCATGATCTGCACGGCCACCTACGTCACGACCTGCGCGGACGTCGCGGCCGGCTCGATCACCGACATCGCCGCGGCGACCGCCACAATCGAGTTCGGCCCCCAGATCGCGAGCCTTCCGGCGACCGCGACGGCCAGCTACCGCCCCGTGCTGGACGTGACCCGTCCGTTCCCGCCGATCTGCCTGCCCGTCGTGCACCTTCCACCCGTCACGGTGGGGCCGTTCCCGTTCCCCTCGATCGCACTCCCACCATGGACGATCGGTAACCCGGCGGCCCTCGCCCTCGGGTGACGGGGAAACGGTGTTCTGCTCAGGCCGGATCGTCGATGTAGGCGGCGGCCTGGAGGGTGAAGAGTTCGGCGTACTGGCCGTCGAGCGCCATAAGTTCACGGTGGGTGCCGGATTCGGTGATCCGGCCGTCGTCGACGAAGATGATCCGGTCGGCCTGGCGCACCGTGGAGAAACGGTGCGAGATGTAGAACGCGGTGCGGCCGGTCGCCAGGGCCCGCAGCCGGGTGAAAAGGTCGTGCTCCGCGCGGGCGTCGAGAGCGGAGCTCGGCTCGTCGAGGACGAGGATGCGAGCGGAGCGCATGAACCCGCGGGCGAGGGCCACCTTCTGCCATTCACCACCGGAGAGATCCACCCCTTTGCCGAACCAGCGGCTCAGCGACGTGTCATAGCCGTACGGGAGCTTGCGGATGAAGCTGTCCGAGCCGCCGTCCCGGCCGGCCTGCTCGATGCGCGGCCGGTCCGACAGCGCGTCGAGTTCACCCAGACCGATGTTCTCCGCGGCGCTGGCCTGGAAGGAGACGTGGTCCTGGAAGACGGCGCCGATCTGGGCGCGCAGCGCGTCGACGTCCACGTCGGCGAGGTCGACGCCGTCGATGAGGACCCGGCCGCTGTCCGGTACGTAGAGCCGACACAGCAGTTTGATCAGGGTCGACTTGCCGGCGCCGTTGCGCCCGACGATCGCGATCGTCTCCCCCGCGTCGACCTCGAAACTCATCTCGTCCAGCGCCAGGACATCCGTGCCCGGGTAACGGAACGTGACCCGGTCGAAGACGACACGTCCACGCAACGGTGTCGGCAGGCGGGCCAGCGGCGGTACCAGTGCCGGCGCGGCCCCCTCGACGGCCTCGACCGCCACCCGCTTCGCCCGTCGGGCGGCCTGCTGCTCGGCCTCGGTCGGTGTCGCCAACAGCTGGTACAGGTCGTCGACATACAGGTTGTTCTCGTACATCTCGGTGAGGGAGCCGAGGATGTTCGACACGCCGCTCTGCACACTGATCGAGGCCGTGCCGTAGAGGGTGAGATCGCCGAGCGTGAGTCGTCCCGCGGCGGCCTGCAACGCGACGTAGAGATAGCTGCCCGAACGCGCCACCTCCGCGAGCATGCTCCAGCCCAGCTCGGCGAGCTGGCGACGGATGACGATCTCACGCTGGCGCTGGTTGTAGTTGGTCAGGAGCAACCGGAACCGCTCCACCAGATAGGGGCCAAGGTTGAAGATCCGGATTTCCTTGGCATCGTGGTTCGTGGTCAGCACCTGCTGCAGGTAGAAGATCCGCCGGCTGACCGGCGATGCCCACCGGCTGCGCTGATAGGCCCGCCGGCCGTACCGGGTGTCGACGATGAACGCCGGGATCGGCGCCACCAGCACGATCAGACCGAGCAGCGGGTTCAGGCTGACCAACAGGCCGATCATGCTGACGAAGGTGACCACGGTCTGCAGGAGTCCGAAGAACGTGGTGAGCATGGCGAACGGGCGGCCACCCTGCTGTGACGCTCGTTGCAACAGGTCATACGACTCGGACTCCTCGAAGAAACCCAGTTCGAGCTGGCTTGCCTTCTCGACGACCAGCGTCTCCACGGTGAGCTCGAGCTGGTCGGACAGGACGCGCTGCACGATGCCGCGTGCCGCCGAGAGAACCTGACTGAGGGTGGACACCACGAACTGGATGACGACGAGCCAGCACACCACCTGGTTGCCGGTGAGCGTCGCCACCCGAGGCCGACCGGGCAGCGGCAGGTACAACGACGCCCGGTCGGGCTGGTCACCGGCGTGAATCTGGACCGCGTGCACCACCGCGTCGACGAGCAGCTGGGCGGTCGAGGCCGTCAGCGCCGGGAACAGGCCCACGACCACGGTGAGCAGCGCGAGGAACACCGTCGCCGACGGGCTCGCCCGCCAGCACAACCGGAGCACCCGCGGCAACCCGGCGGCCGTGGCCCGGGCGCTCGCCGCGGCGGCACGCACCCGTCCACGCCAGGGAAGCCGCGGCGGCGACGGTGGATCCGGAATGTCGACCGGCCCGGTGAACCCGCTGGGCAGCATCGACTCGTCGATCTCCGGCTCATCCCGGCGATAGCGACGCCGACGGCCAGGCATCCGGCCACCTCTCCCCCGAACCGCTCATCCCCCGCACGGCTCACACCCGCTCCACCGCGGCATCATCTTCCTGGTTACGCGTCTCCCGGTCTCACCGTTTGCGCCATATTCGTCCGCGCCGCATCGCGGGCCAGCGGGACGGACACGTCCAGGAGCTGACAGGGTCGGCCTGGCGCGGGGGTGTCCGCGGACGGAAGATCGCCGTTAGGCTGAAACCATGGCCGGCTCGTTCGCCGCGGTGGCCCGCGGCTGGTCCATCCCGGGTGCTGGTCGCGTGGTCCGCGTGGGGCGCCGGACGTTGGCGGAGTCGGTGTATCTGCTGACGGGGCCGGTCAGCGCGGTCGCGGGTGTGCTGGCCGTGGTCGCCGGTCTGTGTGTGGGGCTGCTGGGCCGGCTCGTCGCGCGAACGCCGGTCGTGGCCGGTGCCGCGGTGCCGGTGTACTGGTCGGCCGATCTGGAGTGGTGGCGGATCGACCGGGTCCGCACGGCGACACCCGACCAGCGGCAGGGACGGCGGCGGTCGGGGGCGGGCGGCGACGCCGGGGCGGGCACGGGGTGCTGGCTCAGTCTGGCGCACGCGGTGTTGCTGCCGCCCGTCGCGCTGGTCACCGCTGTGGTCACGGCGCTGTGGTGGATCGTCGGCCTCGGCGCCGCGACGACCGCGGTCCGCAACTGGGGTACGGCCGCGGGAACACCACCGCCGATGACACTGCGCGCCGGTGGCGGCCCCTACCACGTCGACGTGAGCCTGGGCCTGACCACACCGACCACGCGGATGCTCTTCGGTACGGTGCTCGGGCTGCTGCTGGTGCTGGCCGTACCCCTGTTGACCAGGTCATGTGTGGCCGTCCAGGCAGGTCTTGGACGGGCCCTGCTCACGGACGTCTCCCCGCGGCAGCGCCGCATCCGCGGGCTCGAACGGGAGCGGGACACCGCCCGGGAGCAGACCGCCGCCGCGCTGAGCGCCGAGGCGGTGGCGCTGCGCCGGCTCGAACGCGACATCCATGACGGGCCGCAGCAACGTCTGGTCCGGCTGGCGATGGAACTGGGCCGCGCGCAGCGCCACTTCGACCGCAGGCCCGAGACCGTGCGGGAAGCACTCGCCGATGCCATGATCCAGGCCGAGGAGGCGTTGGCGGAGCTACGGGCCCTGTCCAGGGGCATCGCCCCGCCGATCCTCGTCGATCGCGGCCTGCGGGCGGCGCTCGCCGAACTCGCCCTGCGCGCCACGGTTCCCGTCCACCTCGACGCGGGAGGTCCGGGAGGTCCGGGAGGTCCGGGAACCGCACCAGCCGCGGGCGATCGGCCGGCGGCGGCAGTCGAGACGGCCGCGTACTTCGTCGTCTCCGAGGCGCTGACCAACGTCGCCAAGCACAGCCAGGCCGGCCACTGCGTGATCGGGCTGCGCCAGGAGGCGGACCTGCTGCGGATCTGGGTGACCGACGACGGCCGCGGCGGCGCCGCGTTCGACAAGGGCCACGGTCTGCGCGGCCTGCGGGACCGGGTGTGCGCGGTCGGCGGACGGCTGCACCTGACCAGCCCACCTGGCGGCCCGACGACGATCACCGCGGAGCTGCCGTGCCGCTGACGGCCGCCGGCGCGACACCGGACGGGCGATCCGCGCCCGAGGGTGGGCTGCGGATCGTCGTGGCCGACGACGCCGTGCTGTTGCGGGAGGGCCTCATCCGGCTGCTCGCCGAGGAGGGCCATCAGGTGGTGGCCGCCGTCGGGGACGCCCCGTCCCTGGTCGAGGCGGTGCTGCGGCATCGCCCGGATGTCAGCGTCGTCGACGTTCGGATGCCGCCGACGCACACGGACGAGGGTCTACGGGCGGCGATCGAGGTCCGCGCACACCTGCCCGGCGCGCCGGTGCTGGTGCTCAGCCAGTACGTCGAGACCTCCTACGCGGCCGACCTGCTCGCGGACGGCTCGGGCGGGATCGGCTACCTGCTCAAGGACCGGGTCGGTCGGGTCGGGGAGTTCCTGGACGTGCTGGAGCGGGTCGCCGGCGGCGCGACGATGCTCGACCCGCAGGTCGTCGCGCGTCTGCTGGACGGGCGGCGGGGCGGCCGGGCGCTGGCGTCGCTGACCGCACGGGAACGGGAACTGCTCGGGCTGATGGCCGAGGGCCATTCGAACACGGCCATCGCCCGGCGGCTGGTGCTGTCCGCGAGCGCCGTCGAAAAGCACATCGGCAACATCTTCGCCAAGCTCGGTCTGCCCCCCGACGACGCCCAGCACCGCCGCGTGCTCGCCGTCCTCGCCCACCTGCGCGCCTGAGCGCCTGAGCGCCTGAGCGCCTGAGCGCGACCGTCCGGCTGACCGGGTGGGGCCTGCCACACCTTGTTTGTCCGGCCTGCTCCGGTGACCAGGCTGCGCGCCCGCGACACCGTGTGATCCATGCTCACACCCTCATCCGACAGGGCTCCCCGGACGCGTCCGGGCCGGTCCACCCGTGGCGTCGCCGGCCCGGCGGGCACCGCGGGCCGTCCGCTGCTGGCACTCGTGCTGGGCGCCGCCGCGCTCCTCGGCGCCTTCGTTCTCGCCCCGAGCCGGCTGGCCGCGGGCGACGCGGACGGCGACCTCGTCACCAACCAGCAGCGCGTCACCGCCGTGCGCGGCGGATTCGTCGAGTACTGGCGTTCCGGCGACCGGCGGCTTTCTCCGCACCTCACCCGAGTCGTCGACTACTGGTATCGCTTCCACCTGGTCAAAGGCCTGGTCTCCGCGCTCCTGCTCACGGTCCTCGTCATACTGACGATCGCGCTCTGGAAGCGTTCCCTGAACACCCGCGGTGCGCCGCGGCGAGCCGGTCTGGTGTCGGCCGGCGTGCTCTCGACAACGCTCGCACTGGTCGCACTGGCGGCGACGATGGCGAACATCCAGGGCGCGGCGGCGCCGTTCTCGTCCCTGCTACCCATGTTGCCGGCGGGACGGACCGACCCGGCACTCGCCGGTGCGCTCGACCAGGCCGCGCACCAGCTGGCCGACACACGCACGGGCACCCCGACCACACCGCCCCTGGACGTGATGACAGCCGACTTCGCCCTGTACCACGTGGTGATGGCCGTGGTCGCCGCGGCCGTGGCCGTCGTCCTGCTGGCCGTCAGCGTGCTGCTGTGGCGAAGGAACCCGGCCGACCAGGCGGCCAAGCGGGTGACACGCGCCTACGCCGCGCTGGCCGCGGTGCTGACCGTGGCGTCGCTCGTCCTCGTCGCGGCGAACGTGAGCGTCGCGGCCCACCCCGGGCCCGCGCTGCTCAGAGCACTCCAGGGCGGCCTGTGAATGGCTGCCGGCCAGCCTGGCTGGACCCATCGGCAGGTGGTGCGCGTGTCCACGCGGCCTTTCTATCCGCAGGCGCTGGTGTCGGTGTGGGCCTGGGTGACGGTGGGTGTGTGGGCACGAACGAAGAAGGCGACGTTGGCTCGGATGGCGGTGTCGAGCTCCGGGGAGTCGAGGTCCGCGGGCGCGGTGAGGGCGAAGGTGCCGAGCTCGGTCATCTGCCAGGAGACTCCGGTGACCAGGGTGAGGTACTGACCGGCGGCGCGAGCGGGGTCGTCGATCGTCAGGGCGCCGGCGTGGGCGAGGCGGGCGAGGCTGCCGATGAGGGCTGGCCAGACGGGCGCGGTGACGCGGGAACGCCACAGGGCGAGCAGTCGCGGGTGGCGGGGGGCCTCGGTCTGGATGAGCAGTCGCAGCGAGGCGGTGGTCGGGCTGGCGAAGACCGCGGTGATCCGCCGGGCGAGGTCGAGGAGGTAGGCGGCCGCGTCCTCAAGGGTGTCCACCCGTGCGGGGAACGTGTTCGTCGCGTCGCGTAGTGCGTCGAGGTTCGCGGAGATCTGCTCGTCAACGACGGCGAGGAAGAGCTTCTCCTTGTCGCCGAAGTGGTTGTAGACGGTCTGCCGGGAGACCGGGGTGGCCGAGGCGATGTCGTCGAGGCTGGTGGCGGCGTAGCCCTGGCGCGCGAAGACGTCGAACGCGGCTCGCATGATCGCCTCACGCTTGGCCAGCCTGCCCCGGCCCAGCGCGGCGACGCTGGCACCCGCTTCGTCGGTGGCCACAGCCACACGCTACCCTCATGGACTCATGTGACTCGAAATCTAGACAGTAGAGTCCAATAATCTAGGCGACTTTGCCTCATAGGGGTCATCGTTCGCCGTCCAGCGAGGGAATGGGAGAAGCAGTGTCGACTCGGAGTCCGCACACGGTGGTCATCGGCGCTGGGCCGGCCGGTCTGACGGCCGCCTACCAGCTGGCCGCTCGCAGCGAGGCCGTCACGGTGTTCGAGGCCGACGACGTGGTCGGCGGGATCAGCCGCACCGTCGAGCGTGACGGCTGGCGCTTCGACATCGGCGGCCACCGGTTCTTCACCAAGGTCGCCTCCGTGGAGGCGCTGTGGCAGGAGATCCTGCCCGCCGAGGACTTCCTGCTCCGACCCCGGATGAGCCGGATCTACTACCAGGGCAAGCTCTACGACTACCCGCTGCGCGCCCTCAACGCCCTGCGCAACCTCGGGCCCGCAACCGCGGCGCTGGCAATCGGGTCCTACGCACGCGCTCGGCTGCGCCCGCCGAAGGACCAGAGCAACTATGAGGCGTGGCTGGTCGCACGCTTCGGCTGGCGACTGTACCGGACGTTCTTCAAGACCTATACCGAGAAGCTGTGGGGAATCCCGGTCAGCGAGATGCCGGCGGACTGGGCCGCGCAGCGGGTGAAGAACCTCTCGCTGTACTCCGCGATCGTCAACGCGGTCCTTCCGAGACGCAACCAGAAGGACATCACCAGTCTGATCGAGGAGTTCCACTATCCGAAGTACGGCCCCGGCATGATGTGGGAGACCTGCCGCGACAAGGTCGAGAAGATGGGTGGAACGGTCACCATGGCCACCACCGTCGCGGCCATCCACCACGAGCGCGGCCGCGCGGTCGCGGTCACCGTCCAGTCGAGGGCAGGTGAGCGGACACGGATACCGGCCGACCAGGTGATCTCCTCGACGCCGCTGTCAGCCCTCGTCCTGGGCATGGATCCGCCAGCACCCGCCCCGGTCATCGAAGCGGCCCATGATCTGCGCTACCGCGACTACCTCACCGTCGCGCTCGTCGTTCCCGCCGAGTTCGGCTTCCCCGACAACTGGATCTACATTCATGACCCGGGTGTCCGGGTCGGCCGGATCCAGAACTACGGTTCCTGGTCGCCGTACCTGGTCAAGGAAGGACGGACCTGCCTCGGCCTGGAGTTCTTCGTCTTCGAGGGCGACGACATGTGGACCAGGCCCGACGACGAGCTGATCGAACTCGCCACCCACGAACTGGAACTGCTCGGGCTCGTCCGCCACGGCGCGGTCGAGTGCGGCTACGTGGTACGCGTACCGAAGGCATACCCGACCTACGACCAGTACTATCGCCACAATGTCGAGATCATCCGAGAATGGATCTCCGAAAACGTCCCGAACGTTCACCCCGTCGGCCGCAACGGCATGCACCGCTACAACAACGCCGACCATTCCATGCTCACCGCGATGCTCACCGTCGAGAACATCCTGGACGGCACCCACCACGACATCTGGACCGTCAACGTCGAAGAGGAATACCACGAGCAGAAGAACACGACCGCGGCCTCCGGCCGGCCAGAAGGCACCGGCCGTGACGCACCCGTCCTCCCGCGACGCGACGCGACCACCGACACCGCCGACAGCCACAGACGCGGCGCACCCTGACGGCCAGGCCAGCGGCCGCCCCGCGGCCGGCGCTCGGTCGGTCGGTCGGTCGGTCGAAGGCGGGTCAGGCGGACGGTGTGGTGTCCGCCTTCCAGCCGCGGAAGGCCGCGAGCAGCCGGTCGCGCATCTCGGGGGGCAGCTCGTCCTGGCGGAGCGTGCCGGTGAGCCGAGCGGTCGTGCGCATCTGGTCGACGTAGGCCTCGCAGCCGTCGCACTGACCGAGATGCTCGGTGACGCGGCGGTGGGTGTCGGCGTCGAGAGCGCCTTCGAGGAAGTCGGTGACGATCTCGACGAGTTCGTCGCAGTCGATCTCCGGGTCCCGGGTCATGTGTGTGCCTCGTTCATGTAGTCCTCCAGCGCCTGGCGCAGCCTGGCCCGTCCGCGGTGCAGCAGCACCCGCTGGTTGCCCGGTGCGAGGTCGAGCAGCGTGCAGACCTCGTCCGCGTCGAGGCCCAGCACGTCACGCAGCTGCACGACGGCCCGTTGGCGGGCCGGGAGCGCGTCGAGCGCGACCCGAAGTCGGTTCCGGACCTCGCCGGACAGCGCCGCCGACTCCGGCAGGTCCCAGGCCAGGGGTGGGGCCGACCAGTGGCCGGCCCACTCGTCGCCGGGTGGCAGGAACCGGTCCGCGGCGACCGTCGGACCTTTGTCGTCGCGGGTGAGGGCGCTGAACGGCACGCTGCGTCGTTCCCGCACGCCCCGCCGCCGGGCGAGGTTGACCAGGATGGCGAACACCCAGGTCCGCAGGCTTGATCGACCTTCGAAGCGGTGCAGGCCGGTCAGCACGGCCAGCCAGGTCTCCTGCACGACGTCCTCGGCCACGGTCCGGCTGGGCACGTAGCCGTTCGCGACCGCGAGCATCGTCGGCGTCCAGCGCTCGACGAGCCCCGCGAAGGCCGCCTCGTCACCGTCGCGCAACGCCCGCACGAGCCGCGCGTCGGCGGAATCGACCGCCGGCCCGGCGGTCCGGGACTGTCGCACCTCCACGAACCGCAAACCTAGGCGGGACAGGCCCGCGCCACAAATCATGCACGTCCCGATCATCGTCAGGGCGCCGGGGCGCGGGGCAGGATCCGTTCGCCGGCCATCCACCGGCTGAGCACCTCCCGGTCGACCATCTGGATGCGGTGACGGTGACCGAAGTCCGTGGCCGCGGCGGTGAACCGGCCCGAGGTGACCAGCAGCGCGACATCGGCACGGTGATCCGTCCACGCGCAGCCGTTGAAGTCCCGCACCGCGGCCGGACCCACCGCGCGACCCGGGTAGTGCTTGCACTGCACCGCGACCCGGGCCATCCGGGGGGTGCGGGCGAGCACATCCACGCCCCCGTCCCCACGGCCTCCGACCACGCGCACCTGCAGGCAGCCGTCACGTCTCAGCAGATCCGCGACATGATGCTCGAACTCGGTCGGATTCAGCCCGTCGACGGCGGCCACGGCCACCCTGCGCCCGCTCTCGCGGATCCTGCGAGCGCGCACGACGAACAACGCCGCGACCGCCGCGAGCACCACGAGAATCCCGGCTGGCAGCGTCCACCAACCCCACGCGTGCACAAGGTCCTGGCCGAGCTTGGCCAGGACGATGCCACCCAGGCCCACCCCCACCAGCCAGAAGGACGCCCGCTCACGCGCCGACGACCTCGCCCGACGCCTCCTCCGCCAGGAGGCTCGAGACGGACGAGCACGGCGAGCGCTCGGGCGTCGTCGACCTACCGGCGAACCCCGACCACCAGAACCCCGAGAGACCACGCGTCTACTATTGGCACATCACGCACCGCAAGGTGGCGCATTCGGCCGGGCTCGGGCGGCTGGTCGGGTGGGGACCGCACCCAGCGTGAGCGGGGCGATCATCTGGCGGTGCGCGCACCGTACCCTCAGGACATGATTTTCATCGTCGTCCGCTGGCCGGTGAAGCCGGAGTTCGCGGACCAGTGGCTCGACATCGTCGCCGACTTCACCGCGAGCACCCAAGCCGAGTCGGGCAACCTGTTCTTCGACTGGTCCCGCAGCACCGAGGACCCCACGACGTACACGCTCGTCGAGGCCTTCGCCGATCAGGACGCGGGCGTCGCGCACGTGAACTCCGGCCACTTCAGGGCGGCCATCGACAAGCTGCCCGACTACGTGAGCGGCACGCCAGAGATCATCAACGTGACGATCCCCGACGCGACCGGCTGGTCGGAGATGGCCGAGGTCAGGCCCCGGCCGTAACCGGGTGTCAAGGCGGGTCAGGTGGCCCCCGCGGCCCGCAGCGCGGCGATCCTCGCCGGCGGGTAGCCGAGCCAGGTCAGCACCTGGTCGGTGTGCTGGCCCAGCGCCGGCACCGGGCCCATCGGCAGTTCCACGCCACTGAAGTCCCACGGTGGCAACAGTGCGCCCACGGGGCCGACCGGGGTCTCGACCTGCCGCCAGCGGTCCCGTGCCGAGAGCTGCGGGTGGGACAGCAGGTCGGTGATGGTGTTGAGGCGGCCGCTGGCGATGTCGAGGGCGTCCAGCCGCTCGAGGACGCCCGCGACGGGCAGCGTCACCGTGCGCCCACCGACGAGGGCGTCGACGAGGCGCCGGTTGCGTACCCGGGCGACGTTGGTGGCCCACCGCGGGTCCTCCACCAGCTCCGGACGACCGAGGAACGTGGTGGCGAAGCGCGCCCATTCGCGGTCGTTCTGGATGCCGATGAGAACCTCGGCGCCGTCCTCCGTCGGATAGGCGTCGTAGGGAGCGATGCTGGCGTGGCTCAGCCCGGCCCGCGGCGGGTTCACCCCGGTGGCCCCCGTGTGGTGGATCTGGTAGCCGAGCCACTCCGCCGTCGCGTCGAACAGGCTGGTGTCCACGGCGATGCCCTCGCCGGTGCGCTCGCGGGCGACGAGGGCGGCGAGCGCGCCGCTGAACGCGTACATGCCGGCGGCGATGTCGGAGGCCGGTATCCCCGTCTTCGCGGGACGCTCCGGCCCGCCGGTCACCGAGGCGAGCCCCGCTTCGCTCTGCACGAGCATGTCGTAGGCGCGGCGGTGCTCGAACGGGCCGCCGGCACCGTATCCGGACAGGCCGACGGTGACCAGTCGCGGATGGCGGGCGCGTAACGCGGCGCCGCCGAAGCCGAGCCGGTCGGCGGCGCCCGGCGCCAGGTTCTGCAGGAAGACGTCCGCCCGGGCCACGAGGTCGGTCAGGACGGTGACCCCGTCGGGGTGTTTGAGGTCGAGGGTCACCGATTCCTTGCCCCGGTTCAGCCAGACGAAGTGGCTGCCCATCCCGTTCACGGCGGTGTCGTAGCGGCGGGCGAAGTCCCCACCGTCCGGCCGCTCGACCTTGATGACCCGGGCGCCGAGATCGGCGAGATGCCGGGTCGCGAGCGGGGCCGCGACCGCCTGCTCCAACGCGATGACGGTGATGCCCCGCAGCATCGGCGGTCCCCCCATGCTGGTCCTCCCGGTGGACGAGGGTCGGCGTACGACCGACCGCACAGGCGATCTGAGCAGATGATGGGGATTCTAGTATAGCGAATGACTTTCGCTATACTCTTTCGAGAGACCCTCGAGGGGAGAGATGATGATGCGAGCCAGCCCTCACGACCGGGTTCCCGCGCCGGATCACCAACCCACCTGCCATCCGCCGGTCACCGCCGGTCATGGCCGGTCGGGGCGGTGGGCACGATGAGCACCCCACGACCGGCAGACACCAGCGAACCCACGCAGGCAGGCATCCCCGCGGGGACGGACGATCCGCGAGGCTCGGTCGACAGGGCGGTGGCACAGCTGGCGGCACTGCTCGGCGGCGACTCGGGCGCGCTCACCGTGACGGAGGTCGACCCGGCGTGTGGCACGGTCCGCCTCGCCCTGTCCCTCGACGACGTGGACTGCGCCGACTGCGTACTGCCGCCCGACCGGCTCTACGACGTGGTGCGGTCGCAACTGGACGCCGCGGTACCCGGCCTGCGGGCGGTGACGCTCGAGGACCCGCGGCTGTCCGCCCCGACCACCAACACCCCGACCACCAGCTCCCCGGCCACCGGTGGCACCATCACCGTTCTCGACCCCACCTGCGGGGCCGCACCAGGTGATCCCGACCCGGGACCCGACCTCGGCCCCCTCGCCGGCCGACGGATCGGCTTCCGCATCGACGTGCTGTGGCCGGCGTGGGACCAGACCGTCGACGAGTGGACGACGACGCTCGAGCGGGCGGGCGCCACGGTGACCAGCTGGCGGCGGGCACAGGGACTCAAGGGCGCCGCCGGTGCGAGCACGCAGGCGGAGTACGACGCCTTCGTCGGCGGGGTCGACGCCGTGGTTTCGGGCCTGGCCAACTGCGGCTCGTGCACGTCATGGAGCGTCCGCGACGGGCTGAGCGGCCTCGAGAAGGGGCTGCCCACCGTGGTCGCGGTGACCGAGCGCTTCGTCGGGCTGGCCGGAGTTCTCGCCGCTGACAACGGCCGGCCGGGTCTGCGACTGATCGCGCTACGCGCTGCCCTGAACACACTGTCGGAGGACGAGGTCCGAGCCGCCGCGCGCGAGGCGTTCCCCCGCCTGCTCGCCGGTCTGGGTGCCGTGACCGAGGGGGTCGGCGTCTGATGACCGTCACCACGACCAGCGAACAGCTGACGGCGCCAGCCGATCAGGAGTCCTTCGACGCCTTCGCCCGCGAACGCGGTTGGAGCGACGGCCTGCCGCTGGTACCGCCGAGCCCCGAGCTCGTCGCGCGCTGTCTCGAGCAGTGCAACGTCGATCCGGCTGAGCCGATCGCCCCGCTCCCCCCGTCGGGCGCGATGTGCACCGCGGAGAAGCTGGCGGTGAACGCGGTCATGGCCGGGGCGCCGGCGGCGGCGTTGCCGCTGCTGCGGGCGGCGGTCGAAGCGGTCGCCGACCCACGTTTCGAGCTGCACGCGCTCAACGCCACCACAGGGTCGGTGGCCACCGCACTGCTGGTCAACGGGCCGCAACGACACCGCCTCGGAATCCCGTTCGGCGCCGGCTGCCTCGGCGGCGGGGCTGGCCGGGCACCGGCGATCGGGCGGGCCCTGCAACTGGTGCTGCGCAACGTGGCGGGCCTGCGCGTCGGGGTGACCTCGCAGAGCACGTTCGGGCAGCCGGGCCGGGTCGCCGGCATCGTGTTCGCCGAGTGGGAGGAACGCTCCCCGTGGGCGCCACTGGCCGAACGGCGCGGCGTGCCCGCCGATGCCGTCACCGCCTTCGCCACGATGGGCACCGCCAACATCTGCGAACTGCTGTCGAACGATCCGGTCGAGCTGCTCCACTACGTCGGCCGCGCGCTGGCACACACCGGCGCGAACGGCTACCTGCTCGCCCTGGCCTCCTCCGAGGTCGTGGTGGCGCTCAACCCGGTCTGGGCGAACCTGGTCGCCCGTGAGTATCCCAGTGTCGAGGACGTGCAGAACGTGCTGTGGGAGCGGGCGTCCGCACCGCTGTCCGAGTGGCCAGTGCGCCACCAGCGGCTGTTCGAGGAGCAGAACCGGGTGGACGGCTCCGGCCGGGTGCGACTGGTCCGCCGACCCGAGGAGGTGATCGTCGTCGTGGCGGGCGGGCTCGGTGGGCTGCACGCCGCCGCGCTGCACGGCTGGGGCACCACCCTGGCCCAGACGAAGGCCGTCCGGTCGTGAGCGGCACCGGTGCCGGGCCCGCCGGGGACGGTGCCGGGCCCGCCATGGCACCGGGCCGTTCGGTCGCCGCTGACAGCGACCCGTTCCCGCGCGGCGGCGCACTGCGCGGCCTGCGGGTGCTCGACGCCGCCACGCTGTACGCCGGCCCGCTGATCGCCTCGATGCTGGCCGACCACGGCGCGGACGTCGTACGACTCGAACCACCCGGCGGGGATCCGTACCGCACCCGTGCGCCCGGGCTGTTCGCGCTCACCGGGCGGGACAAACGCTCGATCGAGCTCGACCTGAACGACGCCGAGGGCCGCCGGCTGCTGCACGCGATGATCCCCCAGGTGGACGTCGTGGTGACGAACCAGCCGGAGCCGCGGCTGGTTCGTCACGGGCTCGACTTCGCCACGCTCGCCGCGCTCAACCCGACCCTCGTCCTGGTCCGCTTCAGCGGGTACGGGCTCGACGGCCCGCTGGCGCGGCACCCGGGCAACGGCTCGCTCGGCGAGGCGTTCGCCGGTCTGACCCACATGACCGGGCACCCGGACGGGCAGCCGATGCTGCCGTCGGTCCCGCTCGGTGACGTGGTGGCCGCCTTCGCCGGGGCGTTCGGCGTGCTCGCCGCGTGCTACCAGCGGCTGGTACACGGCGGGCCGGGGCAGGTCGTCGACGTCAACCCGGTGGACGCGATGTTGCACGTCACCGCGCCGATGTTCGTGGACTACCAGGGTGGCCCACCGGCGGGCCGCCGGGGCGGCGCCATGGCGCACGCCCCGCTGCGCGGCGTCTTCGCCGCTGCCAACGGACAGTGGGTGGCGGTCGCCCTGTCCACACCCCGGCAGCTCGCGGCACTGCACGCCGTCGTCGACCCGGACGCGCCGACGGTGACGTCGGGCCCCGCCGGGAACGCACCCGCCGATGCGACACCGGCCCCGCGGGTCGCGGCCTACCTGCGCCGCTGGTGCGCGACCCGCAGCCGCCGCGAGGTGCTGGAAACCCTGGCCCGCGCCGGGGTGCCGGTCGCACCGGTGAACGACGCCGCGGATCTGGTTGACGACCAGCACCTGGCCAGTCGCGGGGCACTGCGTGCCGTCGACGCGGACGACGAGCGGCCCCATCGGCTGCCCGCCCCCGCCCCACGGCTGTCCGCGGGCGCCGCCACACACGCCGGCAGGCTGCCCGGCCCGGGCGAGCACACCGCCGATGTTCTGGTCGAATGGAGTCATGAACGACGCTCTCACCCCTGAATCGGCCGGGCGTGCGCGCCCGGTGACACGGGAGGCCGCGGCCGAGGGTCGGCGGCCCAGGAGGGCCCGTAACTCGCTCAGCCGTAGCGAGATCGTCGCCGCCGCGCGCCGCCTCACCGAGGTCGACGGCCTCGCCGCGCTCAGCATGCCGGCTCTGGCTCGCGAGCTGGCCTGTGCTCCCGCCAGCATCTACCGGCACTTCACCGGCAAGGAGGAGCTGGTCGGAGTGCTGGCCGACCAGGTGATGCGCGACATGCACCTGCGTCTGCCGCCGGCCGGGGACGGCCCCTGGCGCGACGAGCTCGTCGCCTACTTCACCGCCTACCGCTCGCTGATGAACGAGTCGACGGCCTACCGCGAGGTGATGCTGTTCGCGCCGGTCGCGGTGTTGCGTGCGGCGCTGACACCGGCTCAGATGCGTCGGGTCGACTCGGGCATCGGCCTGCTGTGCCGCGCCGGCCTGTCGTTGGCGGACGCGACCAGGGCCTACAACGTGTGCTTCAACTACACCCGTTCCTTCACCGCGCTGGAGCACGCCGCCCGCCAGCCCGTCGACGGCTCCCTGCCGCCGAGCGCGGTGCCCAGCCTGCCGGCAGCCGAGTATCCACATCTCGCGGAGCTGCCCGACGCCACCGCGGCCCTCGCCGTCGACGAGGCCGGTTTCCGCTTCGGCCTGCAGCTGCTCGCCGAGGGCATCACCCGCACGGTCGAGCCGCCGCGCGGCGACGGCGCGGCGGCCAGCTGAGCCGTCCGCCGGCGGGCGGGAGTCGACCGCGGCGAGGGTGCGACGCGCGTCGAGGGTGTGCGGACCACCGTTGGATTCGCACGTCCGGACGCCCTGGTCGCGCTGCTGACGTGCGCTGACGCCGGGCGAGCACGCCCCTGCCGGTGACCGGCCGCCACCGCCCGCCGGCCCTCGACCTCCTTGGATGACGCCGATGCCAGAACCGGCGGCCAGCAGCGGACGGGCTCCGCTCCATGGCGATCTTCGCGCCTACAGCGAGGTCCGCCCGATCCAACAGGCCAACGACACCGACGAGCTCGCCGAGGTGACCTTCGACCAGGTCAGCGTCCCGCGAGAACAGATCGTGGGTCGGCTGGACGGCGGCTGGAAGGTCGCCATGCACATCCTCGCCCACGAGCGTGACACCAACGGATGGTTCCGCCACAGTCTCCTCAACCGCCAGCTGGCCGACAGGGCGCGGTTCGGCACGCCGGCGACGGACGCTCTGCTCGGCGACGCCCTGCTGGACCTGGCCGCGGTTGCGGATCGAACCTGCACCACCTCCACCATCCGGAGCTGATCAAAGCCGACCGCCGGGACCGCCCGGGCGCTCTGGGACACGAGATGGTGGGCCGGGTCACCCGGGTCGCCGCCGACGTGCGGACCTACGAGGTCGGCGATCTCGTCGCCCTCGAACCCCAGCTGGCCGCGGGCTGCGGGGACTGTGCCGAGTGTCAGGCCGGCACCGCGTGGTTCTGCCCACGACCAGCACCCCTGCCGGTGTGGGGGTTCGCCGAACGGATCGTGGTCCGGGCCGCCGGTGCGTGGCGCCTGCCAGCCGGCCTGGACCCGACCGTCGCCGCGCTGATGGAACCGATGGCGGTCAGCCTGCACGCGCTGCGCATCACCGCGCTGTGCGCCGAGCGGGCCGACGACCTCACCGGGGTCAACGTCGTCGTTCTCGGTGCCGGGGCGACGGGCCTGCTGGCGGTCGCGGCCGCCCGCCACCTCGGCGCGCACCGCGTCACCTGCGTCGCCCGCCACGATCACCAGGCCGAACTGGCCGCCCGGATGGGTGCGCGGGTGATCCTGCGCGACGGCGCGGCCGACCTGGAGGAGACGCTCATCGCAGCCGAACCCCACCTCGTGCTCGAGTGCGTCGGCGGCCGGGCGGACACCCTCGGCCTGGCCATACGCGTCGCGGCACCGCACGGCGAGGTGAGCGTGGTCGGCCTGTTCGACGAACCGCAGCTGGTCGACAGCCGCTCGGCTTTCAGGCGTGAGATCCGCCTTGTCTTCCCCGTGGTCTACGGGGTCGTGCGCGGCGTCCACGACTATGAGATCGCCGCCCGCGTCCTGCAGGATCCGAGCACCCCGTTCGCCGACCTGATCACGCACCGCTACCCACTGGAAGAGATCGGCCAGGCGTACCGCACGGCCGGCTCGAAGTCCGCGGGTGCCGTACGCGTGATCGTGACCGGAACGGGCTGAGATGCTCGTGCCTGTCGCGACGAACTCCCGGTGGCCGACCGGGATCCGGTCGCCGTCGATCATCTCACCGGTCCGGTCCGACGCGGTGGGCGCCGGGTCGAGCATCGTCCTGACCTGCTCGGCGATGACCGGGTGGTCGTCGATGGCGTCGGCGATGAGGCCGCTCACCGCCGCCCCCACCGTCCTGTCCGGGCAAGGAGAAGCCCCGGCCTGGACCCAGACCGGGGCGCTCGTGGTCGCCGGTCAGCTGGCTGTCGGCACCGCCGCGGTCTCCTCCACGACGGCGAACAGGCCACCCTCAACATCGCTCCAGTCGCTGACGGGGCGGATGCCGAGGGTCGCGAGCAGCTTGTCGGCGGCGTCGCCGAGGGCGGGGAGGTCGGCGGCGTCGAGGCGGCCGACGACGGCGCCTTCCTTGTCAGCCTCACCACGGATGATCCGGACGTCGAGGGTGTCAGCGTCGACGTAGGCGTAGGTGTTCGTGTCGGTCAAGGGAGCCTCCCTGGGACATAGGAGAGATCGGTTCGATCCGTACGAGGGAGATCCTTACGCAGCGACGCGGACCCGGGCCACGCGCCTCCGCAGGTGTCAGGCCCCATGGGCATATGGCGTGCCGTGGTCGTCCCGCGAGGCCAATCCCAAACCGATAGCGGCCAAATCCGGTCTGACCGCAGCTGCGGATGCCCACCGCGGTAGATGTCGTGTGGTGCCACTCCGCGGCCGGATGATGTGCGGGCAGGCGCGGTTGGGAACCGCCGGCCTGGGCCTCTGAACCCGTCGGCGAGGTCGATGCCGACCCGGTCGACGAAGAAGGCCCGCGCGGTACCGACCACGCCGTCTCCAGCTCGGACGAGACGCCCGACCTCCCCGCACCGTCGGATCAGCGCCGGGGCACACAGGCCCGGACCCAAGCGCTGACGCATGGTCGCGGCGGCGGCCTGGTTGAGTACGGGCTCAGCCAGAGCAAGCCGGTTCGTGGCGGCGGCGAGCGACATCTCACCTCGGCGGCCCTGTATAGTGCAGGAACACCGACGCGGGGTGGAGCAGCTCGGTAGCTCGCTGGGCTCATAACCCAGAGGTCACAGGTTCAAATCCTGTCCCCGCTACTCGAAAAAATTCTCCCAGGATCTCCTGGGAGAATTTTTTGTTTTGGGTTCAGGATGACCTCGGCGGGCAGTCCGGCGCTGACCGGGTCGATGGAGCCGGCCGAGGCTTGGAGACGTTTCCGCCTCAGGCCCATCGTCGAGGTCGCGGCGTAGGGTTTCCCCGGTCTGTTCCTGGACCGTAGCAACGTCCGCGCGTCGGGCCCCGTGGTCCGCCGGCCTGGGACCCTCATGCGGTGGCGGTCTCCACATACCGCCGCACGAGCAGGCCGCCGATCCCCAGGACGTCGTCAAGTAGCCGCCGCACACGGTCGATCTCGTCGGCGGTGCAGTCGATCAGGACCTTGACCTCGACGTCACGCTTGCCCGGATCCACCGTCACGAAGAATCCCACCACGCCGGCACCGACGGCGCTGCCACGAAAGACGTCCACACCGTCGCCGTCCGCGGCCACGGTGCCCTCCAGGTAACCGTAGTCGACGGGATACACGGCCTGTGGCGTCCGCGGGTGCCTGCTGCCGGCCGGGCGGTCCACCACCAGTCGCGAGGTGACTGTCAACTCGTCGAGGTTGCCGAAGCGGTCAGCTTGACGAACACCCGGACGTCGACCGTCGCCCCATCGGTGCGCAGGACGTCACCGGGCGTACGGGTCACCAGAACGGCCGCGGGTGCCCCAAGGTCGCGGCCGGGTTCAAGGACCCGCCGCAGGTTCGACACACACCTGCAGGCTGGCCATCGCGCTCGCCGGCGGCTCGCCCCCGGCGAGGCTGTCGACGATCGCGTCGACCGTATCCGCGGCGGCGAGAAGCAGCGCGAACAACGCTCGCTGCTTAGCCTCGGGCTTTCACCGGGGTGATCGTCTGTTGGGTTGCCGCAAATAGGAAAGTCCTCCTGACCAGGGAGGATCGGGCTTGTCGAGGGCCTGATCGATCCCGTACCAAGGAGCACCTTCGCGGTGAAGCTTACCGGTGTGTACCCGTCTGTCTTCGTCGACACCGCGGGGCGGGGTGTCGTGTCGTCGGCCGGGGGGCTGCTGCTGACCGAGACGGTCCGGGTGTCCGGGCTCGCTACCGGGTTGTCCGAGGCGCTCGCGCCGTGGCGCGCGCCGACGGCAACGCATGACCCGGCGAAAGTACTCCTCGATCTGGCGGTCAGCCTCGCGCTCGGTGGCGACTGCTTGGCGGATATCGCGCTGCTCCGGGCCGAGCCGGAGCTGTTCGGGCTGGTGGCCTCGGACCCGACGGTGTCCAGGGCTGTCGACCGGCTCGCTGGCGACGCCGACAAGACGCTGGCCGCGATCGACCGGGCACGATCGGCCGCACGCGCCCACGTGTGGTCCCACGCTGGTTCGCACGCGCCCGACCATCAGGTGTCAGCCGATGCTCCGCTGGTCGTGGACCTCGACGCCACCCTGGTCACCGCCCATTCGGAGAAAGAGGACGCCCGGGCGACGTTCAAGAAAGGGTTCGGGTTCCATCCGCTGTGGGCGTTCATCGACCACGGCCCAGCCGGTTCCGGTGAACCCGCGGCGGTGCTGCTGCGCGCGGGTAACGCCGGGTCGAACACCGCCGCCGATCACATCACCGTCGCCACCCGGGCGCTGGCCCAGCTCCCGGCCCGGCTACGCCGCTGCCGCAAGGTCCTGATCCGCGCCGACTCCGCCGGCGGCACCCACGCGTTCCTGGCCTGGGCGCACAGGCGCAGGCTGGCATATTCGGTCGGGTTCACCCTCCCCGACAACGCCGCAGACCTCATCGCCGGTCTCCCGGCGGCGGCGTGGACACCGGCCTACGACGCCGACCGGCAGCCCCGCCCCGGCGCGTTCGTCGCCGAACTCACCGGCCTGATGGACCTGGGCGGCTGGCCCCCGGGCCTGCGGGTCATCGCCCGCAAGGAACGCCCGCACCCCGGCGCACAGCTCCGGATCACCGACGTCGACGGGAACCGGATCACCGCGTTCGCGACGAACACCACCCGCGGGCAGCTCGCCGACCTCGAACTACGCCACCGCCGCCGGGCCCGCTGCGAAGACCGCATCCGCAACGCCAAAGACACCGGCCTGAGCAACCTGCCGCTCCACGACCTCGACCAGAACAGGATCTGGTGCGCCATCGTCGCGCTCGCCTGCGACCTGATCGCCTGGACCCAGATGCTCGCCCTCGCCGATCAGCCCGCCCGGCGCTGGGAACCGAAACGGCTACGCCACCGACTGTTCTGGCTGGCAGGCCGCCTCGCCCGCCACGCCCGCACCACCGTCGTGCACCTGCCCGCCCATCACCCCTGGGCCCCACTCGCCCTCCACGCGATCACCACCCTGCGCGCACTACCCGCCCCCGGATAGCCCGCGACCACAGACCTCCCACCCCACCAACCAGAAGGAACACCCCCCGGACGTGGACCGGGCGCCCACCCCGCGCGACAGCCGGGGCACCCCGCCACGGCCACACCCAGACCAAGCGGCATAACTCAACATCAACAAGAGTGGGAGACCAGCCCACGATCACACCCGGTCCAGGCGCGAAAGATCTGGGTTAGGCCGGCCAAGGTCGACCGCAACACCGTCAACAACAACCTCGACCGGTCCGAGCCCCCGAATCAGCACCACATGATGTTACGTTCCTGCGGCCGTGTCCGTTTTGCCGGTGGTCCGCAGAGTGGCGGTCATTCCCGTGGATCGGCCACGTGACAACTGGCGACCAGTACCGCGTTGTCCCGAGGCCGTCAACGGAATCGCCGACCGTCGGTGCCAACCCCGGTCGGGCAAGCGCCCCCGAACCAACCCCCGGTCCGTGCGGTCAATGGAAGGCGAGCCCATCGTCGACCGCAGAAGTGATCCCGCTGAATCCTTTCGGGCGAACCGCGGCACCCGGGTTCCGCGGTTCGTGGGCACACAATGAAGATCGCCGAGGTGAAGCTGTGGGTCACGGCCTGTCGGGCACGGATTGCCGGCGACCCCAGTCCTGTGGAGAGGCGGCGAGGAACAGCAGAACAATCCCCCTGCGATCCGTCTGGCGTGGATCATGCCTGTTCGAGGCGGTCGAAGGCGGCGTCCATAGCGGCGGTGCGTAGCTGGTACCGCTCACGGTAGGTGCCGTGGGTGATGATGTAGGGGTTGTCTGCCTGGAGTTCCTGGATCACGTTGCGTACTGCGTGGTCGGGGGTGACGACGTGGCTTGCTTCGTCGGTGCCACGGCTGGCGAGCATGACCTCGATGTCGTCGGGCAGCATCGTCCAGGCGCCGCGTTCGGCGGGCCGGGCACTGGCACTTGTCTCGAGGTGGCGGGTGGTCATACCGGCGGGAAAGAGCACCGAGACGCCGATGCCCTCTGCCGCGAGTTCCGCGCGCAGCGTCTCGGCATAGCCCTGCACAGCGAATTTCGAGGTGATGTAGGCGCCGAGTCGGACCCCGGGGACCAGCACGCTCGACGACGCCGTGACCATGATCCGCCGCCAGCCGCCACGGGCTCGGATGAGCGGCAGAAAGCTGCGGACGGTGCGGACCGTCCCGAGGACGTTGACGGACAGGACCCATTCCCAGTCCTGGTCGGTGAGGCGATCCAGAGCGCCGAACTGCTGGACACCGACGTTGGCGCACAGCACGTCGCAGCCGCCCAGTGTCGCCTCGACGTGGGCGGCCGCGTCGGTGATGGCCTTCGGGTCACCGACGTCCACGCGTGCGGCGGTCGTCGGGACGCCGAACCGCGCGGCGATCTCGTCCGCGGTCTGCTCCGCGGTGGCCGGGTCGATGTCGAGGGCGGCCACCGCCATGCCGGCCTCGGCGAAGACCCGCGCCAGTGCGGCGCCCAGGCCGGAACCGGCGCCGGTGATGACCGCGACCTTGTCGGCCAGTTCCACGGGACGCACGATCACTTCCCCGCCGGACTGCTGATGTCCATCCGTAGGCGGGTCAGTTTCGAGGTCCTGATCCGCCAGGTTCCGTCGGACTTCTCATAGGTCTCGTGGTAATGACCGAAGCCGCTCAGCTCGGCGCCATCGGCGAAGCGGACGCGGTCCTCCATCGCCCAGATCCCGACCGCGGATCCGGGCGAGACGATGGTGATCTCCGGGGTGTGGCACTGGTGCACCGTGACGCTCTCGGCGAGCGCGACCCGCAGGAAGTCCAGAAAGGCATCCCCACCGGCGACGACACTCCCACCGGAATCGGTGGTGTCGATGACCACGTCGTCCGCGAGAAGCTGGCGGTAACCTGCCCAGTCCTTCGTGTCGAGTAATCGGCAGTACCGAGCCTTGAGCTGTTTGATCGCCTCGATGTCATCCATAACGATCTTCTCCCGGGTTCGGTGGTAACGGCTGTCGAACAGGGAAACGTGTGGCGCCCGTGTCGTACTGGCGAGCCCCGAAAGGCCCGGCGGACAACGGTGATGCACGGTGCGGTGCGCGTGGCGGATGCCCGAACGTGTGCCGACCCGCGGGCAGCACACCGGCGCCGCGCCTGGAACCCTGGAGACGCCGACGTCGACCGCGATCGGCAAGTTACCTGCCAGCCGGCAGGCAGGTCAACGGGTTGTCTGCCGACCGGAATCCTCTCTACGGTGGCGGACATGACCGCCTCAGGCCCTGGACTTCGGCGCACGCAGGCCGAGCGCCGCGCGGCGTCCGAGGCGGCGCTCCTGCAGGCGGCGGCGGAGCTCATCGCGGAGGTGGGCATCGAACGGACCTCGCTGCGCGGTGTCAGCGAGCGGGCGGGCATCAGCCGGGCGATGCCGGCCTACCACTTCGGTTCGAAGGACGGGCTTGTCGACAGGCTGGTCCACCACGCCTACGAGCGCACGGTCGCGGCGACGACCGTCGCCCTGCGCCCGAGTCAGGGCGACCTCGATCAGCTGTCCCGACTCGACCTTCTGCGCGCGATCATCGAGACCTACCTCACGATCGTTGGCTCCGGCGCCAGCGTCGAAGAACGCGCCGTCATCGTCATGTGGGGGGCGACCTTTCCCGCCGGCGCCGACCTGCCCGTCATGGTCCAGGCTGATCAGGCGACCCATCGGGCCCTCGCCGACACCATCCGCGACGGCCAGCAGGACGGCTCGATCCGAGCGGACCTCGACGCCGATGCCGCGGCTCTGCTCCTCATGGGTATGGCACGAGGAGCCGCCGCCATGTCCCTGGCGCATCCCACCGCCGCGGACCCCGCACGAGTCCGCGACCTGTGCGGACAAACGATCACCGCCGTCCTGGGACGACCCTGAAAGCTCCTGGCGACTTACGGGAGACAGATCCTAAAATCCTGAGAGATCCGGCGCCTGCACGGACCGGCCCCACGGCAGCGATGTGGCAGGCGGTCGTCTAACCGGAACCGCGCTGGACGGCGGGCTCATGCTGGGACGGGGCGGGACCGGTGGGCGAGGGGGCGGGTGGGGCCGCGGGCCGTAGCAGCCGGGCGATCATCTCCGCGATGCGTTCGACGCTGGCATGTCGAGCGACGGCGCCCTGCAGCAGCACCCGGGTCAGCAGGGTGCCCAGGAGCATGTCGAAGACGTCGTCGGGATCGACCGACGGATCGACGCTTCCGGATGGGGTGGCCCGCAGGATGTCGATGAACTGCGGCCGCGCCGAGATCCGCACGACCAGTTCGGTCGGCAGCGCCCGGCTCGACGTCTGGTAGTGCGCCAGCATGCCGGCGGCGGCGGCGCGGGCGGCGGGCGCGTCGAACACCTGCAGGTAGGCCCGGATGAACCGGCAGAGATCGTCGTGAAGATCGCCACTCGGTCGGACCTGCAGCGGGCTGAGTCCGGGAAAGGTGGCCTCGGCGATCAGTGCGATCCGCGACGGCCAGCGCCGGTAGATCGCCGAGGCGTGCACCCCGGCCCGTTCGGCGACGGCCTGCACCGTCGTCGCGTCGAACCCACGCTCGACCAGCAGCTCCCGGGCTGCCACCAGGGCCCGCTCGCTGATGGCCGCGTCTCGTGGACGCCCGAGGCGGCGGGGTGGCTGCGCCATGCCGCGATGGTACGTACGGCTCGCCACCGCTCCGGCTCATCGTCTCGCCATCTAGGAGGCGATTCCTGTAATGATTGTGGTTAGAGTCCGGTTCGCGGACGCGTCCGGCCGTCCGCGGACGAGCAGGAGGAGGAGCCGATGCGGGCAGCTGTCGTGCGGGGCGGCACGGTGAAGGCGCAAAGGACGCCGGACCCGGCACTGGGGATGATGCGGTGAGTGAACACGAACAGCGGGAGGCGGCCTTCGAGGCCATGCACGCTCCGTTGGGGCACACCATGCACAACCTCGGCAACCTGGATATCCGTCTTGACGGCGACGGCGCGCAGGCCCGCACCTATGTCAATGCGTTGATCATGGCGAAGGACGGGCAGAGCGGATTCGCCGCGCACGGCTACTACGACGACCAGCTCGTCCAGGCCGGGGACAGCTGGCAGATCGCCCATCGTCGCTTCGTCCAGGTCCACGTCAGCACGGTCGGCGTGGACCCCGGCCGGGCAGGAGCTGGTTCATGACCTTCGCGCAGCGGTACGGGCCCTGGGCGCTGGTGGCGGGCGCCTCCGAGGGAGTGGGTTCGGCGTTCGCCGAGGCACTCGCCGAACGCGGGCTGAACGTCGTCCTGCTCGCCCGACGGCAGGCCGTTCTGGACGAGGTCGCGGCGGGCATCGCCGCGCGCACCGGCGCACGGACCCGCGCACTCGCGGTTGACCTCGCGACCCCGGACGCCGCGGCGACGATCGCCGCCGCCACCGCGGACCTCGACATCGGCTTCCTGGTCTACTGCGCGGGGGCCGACCCGAACTTCGAGCACTTCCTCGCCCACCCGGTCCAGGCCGCGCAGGCCATGGTGCACCGCAACTGCACGGTCCCGATGCAGCTGTGCCACCACTACACCCGCGGCATGGTCGAACGTGGCACCGGTGGCGTCATCCTGCTGGGCTCGGGAGCCGGGTTCGCCGGCGCGCCGAACATGGTCGCCTACGGCGCCACCAAGGCGTTCAGCATGGTCTTCGCCGAAGCGCTGTGGGCCGAGCTACACGACCAGGGTGTCGACGTGCTCGGCCTCATCCTCGGCAAGACCGACACCCCGGCCCTGCGCCGCCTGGAACACGCCCGCGGCCAGCTCCCCACCCTCGACGCGCCTCCGTCCGACGCCGCCTCCGTGCGCGACGTCATCACCGAGGCCTTCGACCACCTCGACACCGGACCCACCTGGATCGTCGGTGAACAACTGCGCCAGGCCGTCGCACTGATGAGCACCCTTCCCCGCAACGACCTCGTCGCCGCCATGGTCCAGGCCACCGCCGACGCCATGCACACCACCGACCCCAAGCACACCACCGGCGCCACCTCGGCCGAGGAGTAGCCGCTCCACGCGGGCCCCAGCCGTTGCCACACGATTTCGGAGGATGATGTGAAGGTCGGATTCGTCGGTGTCGGCAGCATGGGCCGTCCCATGCTGGAGCGGGTCGCCGCCGCCGGGCATGACGTGTCGTTCTTCGCCCGCCGCGAGGAGGTCAGACGTGACCTCGAAGCGGCCGGAACCGCCACCGGCGCGCCGACCCCGGCCGCCCTCGCGGCCGACCGCGAGGTAGTCGTCGTCTGCGTCTTCAATGACCAGCAGGTGCGCGAAGTCTGCGAGGGGGAGTCGGGTCTGATCGCGTCGCTGCCACCCGGCGCGACACTGATCATTCACACCACCGGCAGCCCCGACACCGCCCCCCGACTCGCCGAGGCGGGCCGCCTCCGCAAGATCCAGGTTCTCGACGCGGCCTTCAGCGGCGGCCCGGGCGACGCCGCCGCCGGTCAGATCACCCTGCTTGTCGGCGGTGAACCCGAGGTCCTCGAGACGGTCCGACCGGTCCTTGCCAGCTACTGCGACCCCATCGTGTCCGTCGGAGCGCTCGGTGACGGCCAGCGGGTGAAACTGGTCAACAACGCCCTGTTCGCCGCGAAGGTCGCCCTGGTCGCCGAGGCCGAGCGCATCGCCCGCGATCTCGGCCTCGACCCGGTGCAGGCCCTCGACGCCATCAGCCACTGCAGCGGCGCCAGCTACGCCCTGGGCACCGTCCGCGCAGCCGGCTCGTCCGCCCGCCTCCAGGAAGCGGCCGGCCGCTACATCGCCAAGGACGTCGCAACCGCCAAAGACCTCGCCACCGCGGCGGGCACGAACCTCGGCCTGCTCGCCACCGCCGCGGACACCGTCGCCCACCCGGCCGATCAGCCACCACCCGCCGCGGCACCCGCTGCGGCACCTGCCGTACCGCCCTCCGTCCAGGCGCTCTGGGACATCGAACAGATCAAGCAGCTCAAGGCCCGCTACTTCCGCTACCTCGACCTCAAGGACTGGGACGGCTTCCGCGCCCTGTTCACCGACGACTGCATGCACCACCTCCCGACCGAGGGAGAAACAACCGTCCAGTCCAACGAGGAGTACTTCGGTTCGACCATTCCCATGCTGGAGCACGCCTTCACCACGCACCACGGCCACATGCCGGAAATAACCCTGACCAGCCCCACCGAGGCCGAAGGAATCTGGGCGATGTTCGACTACGTCCGGATCGACGGCCCACAGGGCGCCATCGCCCTCAAGGGCTACGGCCACTACATCGAGACCTACCGAAAAGACCCCGACGGCCATTGGAGAATAAGCTCCAAGCGCAACGAACGTCTACGCGTCGACCATCTCCCCCAGCCATAGTTTTCCGTTGCACAACCGGATCATCCACGGCCACCGATCCGTCGACTTCGAAATCCTGCATATCGCGGCCAGGGAACAACTGCCCCCGTCCACCGCCGACCTGCGCCGAGCACTCTCCTGTGTCGACGAAGGACCTTGATGCGACTTCGGCCGTGATCGTCTTGGTTTCATGATCGTAAGTCAGCTTCAGGCGAGCCTGCCTTCCTGACCTCCGGCGCGGCACCCCCCACGGCTCGCGGCACACTGCGCCGCGCTCGAGCACTGTCCGAAGCACCCGAGGTGGACCTTCCGCGACCCCGGCACCCGCGCCCTCGAGCCCGTGTACGCCGTCCACTACAACGGACTACGACGCGCGCTTGCAGGGCGCCCAGATCGGGTACGACCTCGGCGTCCAGCGGGCGCGCTGGCAGGTCTGGTCGCTCACGAACTGGAGGGGCGACGCCGGCACCCTCCAGCACGTCCACGGGCAGTACCGCTTCCACGTCCACCTTTCTGACGTCGTCCGGCTGCGTGAACGAGTGACCGGCAAGCACTTCGACCAGAACGGCGATAGCGTCGTCGAAATCGGGACTTGGGCAACCAGCCAGCGCGGACAGAACGTCATGCCGGGTACGGCTACCGTCACGCTTCCGCGCAGGTCATGAGAGGTGTGAGATGGGTAAGATCATTGTCGGCGTCGATGGAAGTGACACAGCGAGCAAAGCCGCGGCCAGAGCGGCGGCGCTCGCTTCCGCCCTCGGGCATGAGCTGATCGTCGTCAGCGCCTTCAGCTCAACCGACCGGTTACAGGTGGGCCGGCCCGGCGACGAACTCGACCTGTCCGCGAGCGATGCCGCGCTGAAGATGGCCCAGCAGGCGATCGAAGATCTCCCGGCCGGCCTCGCCGGCCTGACCACCACTCCTCGCTCGGAGTTCGGCAAGCCGGCTGACGTGCTCGTCAGGGTCGCCGAAGAGCTCGGGGCGAGCATCATCGTGGTGGGCAACAAACGCGTCCAAGGTGTCACCCGAGTCCTGGGCAGCATCGCGGCGGACGTCGCCCATCACGCGCCCTGCGACATCCTCATCGCGCACACCCACTGAGGAGATGCCGCCGCCGGCAGCATCGGGATGCCGGCACGCGTGATCGGTCGTCCCAGCAACCGCGACCTGTCGATGATCATATGGGCGTCACGTCCACCACGGCGGTCGTGAGATCGCCGCGCCAGCCCGTCCAAACCACCAGTCACTCCTCACCTCCAGGTCCGCCTGCTCGGGACCGAACCGCAGGAGGCCGCTGGTGTGGTTCGACGTTCCGGGGCACAACTGCGGACGAACCTCACGAGGATCTCGAGGGCCAGCCCGCCCTCGCCAGGTCAAGGCGCGGTGCCGCGCCAGCGGTGGATCTCCAGGGCGACACCGACCGGCAGGAGGTTGTCGGACAGCGGTGTCGGTAGCAGCCGTTCGGCGCGGGCCAGGCGGCGCAGCAGGGTGTTGCGATGCAGGTAGAGCCGGGCCGCGGCGGCGGTGGCGTTGCACCCGGTGGTGAGGAAGGCGCGTACCGCCTCGCGCAGTTCGGGCGCGGCGGTCTCCAGATCGCCGAGGGCGCCGCTCACGAACCGGGCGGCGCGTTCGGGTCGGAGGTGAGGGAGAAGACGATCTCGATCCAGTGCCGCAGCGCGACGCTCTGGCCCGATCGGTAGGCGTCCAGCATGGTGTCGCCATCACCTCAGCCTAGGGCGAGATGGTGCATCCTGCACCGCAGGAATAGCAGGCAGGTGCAGGATGTACCTGGCGGGCGGCCCCGGGCGGTAGCAGCATCTGAGCCTGACCTGTTCTGGAGTTTCGCCTGGGGGTGCCCGCGTGCCGTCTGCCGCCGCCCAACTCGAACATCTCGACGTCCTCATCGTCGGGGCGGGCATCTCCGGTCTCGGGGCCGCGTACTACCTGCGGCGGGAGCATCCGCGGCGCAGCCACGCGATCCTGGAGGCACGCGGCGCGCTCGGCGGCACCTGGGATCTGTTCCGCTACCCGGGCATCCGGTCGGACTCCGACCTGCACACCTTCGGCTATGCGTTCAAGCCGTGGCGGGGCGAGCGGTTTCTCGCCGACGGCGAGCAGATTCTGGCCTACCTGCGCGAGACCGCCCACGAGTTCGGCATCGAGCGCGACATCCGTTACCACACGAAGGTCGTCAGCGCGTCGTGGTCGTCGCCGGACGCCCGCTGGACGGTCGAGGTGGTGAACACCGAGTCCGGTGCCCGCTCGGCGCTGACCTGCTCCTGGTTACTGTGCGCCACCGGCTACTACCGCTACGACGAGGGTTTCACCCCGCCCTTCGACGGGCGGGAACGCTTCCGCGGGCAGATCATCCACCCCCAGCACTGGCCGGCCGATCTCGACGTCACCGGCCGGCGGATCGTGGTGATCGGCAGTGGCGCGACGGCGGTGACGCTGGTTCCGGGCTGGCCGACATCGCGGCGCACGTCACCATGCTGCAGCGGACGCCGACCTACATCCTGGCAACCCCGCCCCGGGACGCGCTGGTCATCCGTCTGCGCCGGATGTTCGGCGAGAAGCGTGCCCACACCCTCGCCCGCGCTCTCCACATCCTTCGCCAGCAGGCGATGTGGCGGTTCTGCCGACGGTTCCCGAAGGCCGCCCGGCGACTCATCCGCCGGATGAACGTCAGGATGCTGCCTGCGGGCTATCCGGTCGACGAACACTTCGGTCCGCCGTACGACCCCTGGGACCAGCGGCTGTGTTTCGCTCCGGGCGGCGACCTGTTCACGGCGATCAGCCGGGGTGCGGTCTCGGTCGTCACGGACCGCGTCACCACCTTCACCGAGGACGGCGTGCTGCTGGCCTCCGGACGGGAGCTGGCGGCGGATGTCATCGTGACCGCGACCGGGTTGAACGTGCAGGCGTTCGGGGGTGTGCCGCTGACCGTCGACGGCGAGCCCGTGCGGCTGTCGAACACGGTCGCCTACAAGGGCCTCATGCTGTCGGGAGTGCCGAACCTCGCCTACATGGTCGGCTACACCACCTCCTCCTGGACGCTCAGGATCGGCCTGCTGTGCGAGCACTTCTGCCGGCTGCTGACGCACATGGACGCGCACGGCTACGACACGGCCTGCCCGGTGGTCGCCGACCCGGACCTGGGGACCCGCCCGTTCCTCGACTTCGGCGCCGGCTACATCCAGCGCGTCCTCGACGAGCTGCCCAGGCAGGGTGACCGCAGGCCCTGGCTCACCTCGTTCGACTACCTCGGCGACGTCAGGCTCCTGCGGCACCTGCCGGTGGCGGACGACGAACTGCGGTCGTCCCGTTCCCGTCAGCGGACAGGAGCAGCGTCGTGACCACCATCGCGGGCGAGGTCCGCGCGCGTTTCGGGGTCGTGCACCAGCTCCACAACGCCAGGCTCACCGACCTCGCGGTGCGTCTGCTGCCCCGCCACCACCCCGACCTGTCGGTCCGGATTCTGCGACGGCTCCTGCGCCCTGCCAGCGCGAAGGCCTCCTACCGGTCGGGTGACCAGCTCCGCGCGGCACCCGACCGGTAGGACGGCGCGCGCTCCGGTGGACAGCCGCCTCGGTGCCGCGGTCATGTCGTCAACGGGGGTGGACGCGGCGCGGGTGGCGGAGATGGGCGCGTGGGGCCGTAGGTCGTCAGGCTGGTCACTCCATGGGCCTTGGCGGCGTACATGGCCAGGTCGGCACGATGCAGGAGGTCCTGCGCGGAGACGGGGGCACTGTCGGGTTCGACGATGACGAGGCCGAAGCTGGCGGCGGCGCTGTATGTGGTGTCGGCGAGGCGGACCGGGGTTCGGACCGCTTCGGTGAGCCGTCGGCCGATCACGGTGAAGTCCTCGGTTCCGCCTTCGAGCAGGATCGCGAACTCGTCGCCGCCGAGACGGGCCACCGTGTCGTCGGCGCGGACGGACTCGGCCAGCCGGCGGGCGGTCACGCGCAGCAGATCGTCGCCGGCGGCATGCCCGAGGGCGTCGTTGACCTGTTTGAAGTCGTTGAGATCACAGAAGATCACTGCCAGGCGGTGGGGGTGGCGGCGCCATCGGGCGAGTGCGTGGTCGAGCCGGTCGGCGAACAGTGTCCGGTTCGCCAGGTCCGTCAGCGGATCGTGGAAGGCGAGATGACGTAGTTGGCGTTGACTCTCCTCAACCCGGGCCAGTAGGCGGATGTTGTCGGCCATCGTGGTCAGCTGCCGGATCAGGGCGACCACCAGCAGTCCCAGCAGTGCCCAGATCTCGTACTGCCCGTGCAGGCTGTGTCGGGCCGCCATGCTGATCGTGACCACGCCGGCGACGAGGAGGGGCAGGTAGGGCAGGGCCGAGTGCCACCAGCGACGCCGGGAGGCCGTCCGCGCGTCGTCCCGGTGGCCGGCCCCGGGCGGCGCCGCGGGACCGTCGCCGGTGGACCTGTCGGGAGGTGACAGCGCGGCGAGCCCCACGAGCAGCGGGGGCAGGATCACCCCGAGATCGGCTAATCGGGGGACATCCGTCCGGCCAGTGGACGCCGAGTACAGGTAGACGTTCATCGTCACCGCGAACACCAGGAAGGCCGTTCCCAGCAGGCCCAGGACCAGCTGTCGGTGCGCGTACCGGAAGGTGGTGATCAGAACAACGACCACGGTGAGCATCAGGGTGGTGGCACTGACCGCGATGCCCACGATGATTGATTCCGCGTGACTGTCGGCTATCGAGACCATGTGGTGCAGGATGGTCTCCCAGGCCACGAGAGTGGCCGCCCCTGCCACCACGACGCCGTCGAGGATTGTGATCACGTACCAGCGAGCGTCTTGGACGGGCCCGGGACCGCGGACCGCGAGGTCGAACGGCTCCGTCGGATAGGTCAGCAGGCTGGCGACGCCGAACGCGCATGGCAGCAGGAACAACAGCGAAGCCGGCGTCAGCCGGATCAGGCCCGAGTCGGTGACGACCGCCGCCTTCAGCACTATCACCGCGACCGCGAGGAGGAACAGCAGCATCGCCGCGCTGAGGAGGCGCCAGTGGCGCTCCCGCCCGCGGTTGCGGGCAGCACAGACCAGGCACACCGCCGTACCTGCGGCGTAGACCGCCACGGCCAGGCATCGGAAAAGGAGCAGCCCCGGTCGCTCGGGCAGCACCACACCCGCCAGCAGGGTCGCGAGCATGAAGACGAGGACGCTCGCCGACGCTCGCCGGAAGAACCGATCGGTGGGCGAGCGGCCCGCACCCGATCCAGCAAGCACACCCGACGGGGCGCCGTCACTCATCTGGTCTCACCGTCCAGCCAGGCCGAACTGGCCGTTCCACATGGAACGAGCCCGTTGCCTCCTACCCGTATGCCCTGTTTCACCAACAGTACGCAGTGAACTTCGCTGCGTGAGCGGTTTCGCTGCCTGGTGGCGGGCTCGCCGTCGGGCAACGGCGAGGTCAGCGCTGGCCGAAGAAACGGCTGGCCACGCCGTCGAGGACGAGTGCCATGCCCTGAGCGAAGACACTGTCGGCGCTGGCGGCGAGGAAGGCCGGACCAGCGGTGCGCGGCGCCAGGTACTGATCGGGCGGCTCACCATGCCAGCGCCGTCGCGCTGGCGGGCTAGCGGGGTACTACCCATGCGTCCAGCAACGAAGGCCCGGTTCCTCGCGCTCGGACTCACCGGAACGTTCGCGGCCGTCGGCTGCGGCTCGCATCCGGGCTCACCGGCTCCGGCCGCCGCGACGAACACCGTCACACCCGGTGCACCCGCCACACCCGCCGTATCGGCCGCCCCGATCACGGGCCGTTACGTCGCGATGGGCAGCTCCTTCGCCGCCGGCACCGGCCTCGGCGCTGACATCAGCACGGGCTTGCCTGCGCTCCGCCAGGAACTACCCCCACCTGCTCGCCAGCCGGCCTCACCTCGACCTCGTCGACGTCACCTACGGTGGCGCGACCATCCAGAACCCGCTCAACACTCCCCAGGGCGACCATCCCATCCAGATCGCCGGGCTCACCGCGGACACCCGGCTGGTCAAACACCTCCCGCCTCGCCGCCACCGACTCCCACGTCACCCTCATCGACGCCTACACCGCCAGCGTCGGACACGATGTCTGTGCCCCTGCCACCGGCCGCTTGATCGACGGCTCGAACGCGACCGGCACGCCCCACCACCCCAACGCGACCGGCACCGCCGCCCTCAGCACCCTGATCGCCCTCGCCCTCGCTCATCCCAGCAGCCAACCCACCACGCCCCGGGCCACCGCCTCACGCGGGTAACCCGCGTCCGTTGTCCTGACCTTCGTCGAAGCGGGTGGCCATCCGCGCGTGGCCGCCCGATCGACGGCGCCCACGTCAGCGCGGGTCGCGATGGCGGTCGAGGAACCTGCGCATCTCGGCTCTCAGGTCGAGATCCTCCGGGCTGGCACCGCCGAACCCGCCGTGTGGCATGGCCTCGAAGACATGCAGTTCGGCGTCGACGCCGACGGCGCGCAACCTGCGGTGCAGTCGCACGGTGTTGGACAGGAACAGGTCACGGGTGCCGGACTGCAGGAAGGTGGGCGGGAACCCGGTGAGATCCGCGAACAGCGGCGACAGCAACGGATCGGACAGGTCGTGTCCGTCCGCGTACAGCAGGTTCACCTCGCGGAGGCTGCTCAGGACGTTGTCGAACTCGCGGTTGGTGTGGAAGGTGTCTCCCGACTCGGTGAGATCGACCTCCGGAGTCAGCAGCACCAGGGCCGCGGGCATGGGCAGTCCTTCCTGCCGCGCGCGGACCAGCAGGGCCACCGCCAGGTTTCCACCCGCGGAACCGCCGCCCACGAAGATCTCCGAAGGGTCCCGCTGCTTCAGCGCCTCCCGGTACACCGCGAGACAGTCGTCGAGGGCGGCCGGATAGGGATGCAGGGGCGGCATCCGGTAGTCCACCCCCCAGGTGATCATTCCGTTGGTCATCGCCGTCACCGAGCTCATCGTCCGACACAGCTCGCCGCCTCCCAGGATCAGCGCACCGCCGTGCAGGTCCAGGTAGATCGGTGTTGTCTCAGTGTCCGTACCCGGCAGGGCGATGACATAGGCGCGCACACCGGCGATCTCGGTGTCCTCCACCGCCACCGGGAAATCGAAGCCGGTGAGCCGCTCGCGCACAGTGGAATCCACCGACTCGACGAAACCCAGCCAGCCCTGCACGTCATCGAGCGCCGGGTAGCTCCACGGAGCAGCCGCCGGTACCGCCAGAAACTGGCGCGCGACCTCACTGACACTCGTCGGAACCGGAACCTGGGTCGGCTCGCTCATGGTGGCTCTCCTTCGCCGAAGCCCGCGACCACGACAGGCCGCCATCTCCGTACTCGTCAGGAGGAGTCTGCGAGACACCGTCGTCCGACACCAGCCGCCATCCGACGGGTCGTCTCCGCCAGGCGGCGTCCGAACCGCCATGGCTGCCAGGCAGGTCCGCCCCGGCGGACCTGCGGATCACACGCCGGCCTTGGGCTGGTCTGTCCAGCGGGGTGGCGACACCATGGTGGGATGAGAGAGCTCGCCGTACGACTCGCCGACCTGGATGCCGAGGCGGCCGTAGCCGTTCAGGTGATCAGTCATTTTGATCTCATGGTGGCCAGGCGGGCCGACGTGCGGACGGTGGTGGCCAGCGCGGCGGAGCTCTCCGGCTGTCCGGTCCGGTTGTCCGACCCGACGCGGCTGGTGTTCGTGCGGGCCTTACCCGATCGCAGCGCCGAGCCGCCTTCGGGCGACCCGGATCCTGGCTGGCCCTGCGTATCGGTCAACCGGGCGGGCGACTCGCTCTGGCTCGAGGCGGCCCGACCCGTCAGCACCCTCCAGGCCGTGGTGCTGGAACGCGCCGCGACCGCCGTGCGGGCAGCACTCGACCACAGCGGCGGACGAGGCATGTTCGACCACTCCACCGCGCTGGAGCTTGTCCTCGACTCCCGAGTGGCCACCGCCGACCGAGTGAGCATCGCCTGTCGGCTGGGGTTACCTGCCAAGGCCCGCGTGGTCGCACTGCGGGACGGGTCCGCGCGCGTCATCGCCCATGACGCCGAGGCGCCCACCACGATGTGCGCCGGGGTCGGCCGCGCGGTGCCGATCGCCGACCTGCCCTCCTCCTGGGACGGCGCCCGGCTGGCGTTGCGGCTGACCGCCGAAGGCAACGCCACGGACCCGGGACCGCGCGTGGTGTACGCCGACGAGCTGGGCGGTCTCGCGCTGCTCGTCCGCGCCGTCGATCTCGACGCGGGCCCGGTACCCGACGTTCAGACGCTGGCACACGCCGGTGCGACGACGACCTGGATGCTGACGACTCTCGATGCTCTGGCCCGCGCCGACAGCCTGCGCCACGCCGCCCGGCTCCTGAACGTGCACCATTCCACCCTGCAGGCCCGCCTCTCCCAGGCCGAGACCGCCCTCGGATGGCCCGTCCGCGAGCCCGCCGGCCGACTGCGTCTGCAGCTTGCCCTGGCGATCCGCAGAATCCAACAGACCACGACCCCATGAGCGCGTGGCACGCCGCGCGGACGCCAGCCCGGGCGCCTTCGATCTGACGGTCGACGGCCTCACCACGCAGGTGATGGCAGACCTCCCAGATGTTGGCGATACCGGTCGCCGACACAGGATGCCCCTTGGACTCCAGGCCACCGGACACATTGACCGGCATCGCGCCGTCCCGCCAGGTCGCGCCCGAGTCGAACACGAGCTGGTCGTCCCGCCGACCAGCAGACGGCGCCCGCCGTCCACGTCCGCCCACCGCACACCCCGGTAGCGCAGGCTCCGATCCTGGCAGCGGGTGAAGGCGTCTTCCGCCTCCTATTGGTGGTTGTCGAATTGGTGGTTGTCGAAGTCGAAGATCCATGGTGATCGAAGAGGAGGTGTCACGGTCGCTGCACATCCAATCGTCGCCGGGCTGGGGTTGACGCCGAACCCGCCACTCCAACAGTATTGAAACCGACGTCGAAGTCGAAAGATGGGCGTGTGCTACGTCGGAGTAGCAGACTCTCCCGGCCCTGAGGTACACGGTCCGGGTTGTCAGACCTGGCGCCCGAGCTCCCGGAGAAAGGACTGCGTGTGGACGATCCGGCCGGTCGTGGTGGCGGGGTCAGCCGTACAGAGAGCGAGCGCGGTCTCGACGATCAGATCGATCTCCTCGGTCTCCTCCTTCGCCAGGTCCAGGGTCCCGGCCCCCGGGGTGGCCACCGGATTGGAAGGGGCCGCCGCGTTCACCGCGATCCGGTCGGGATGGAGCTCGGCCGCGAAGGACCCGGTCAGCCGGTCGAGCGCGGCTTTGACCGTACCGTAAAGACCAAATCCGGCCGTCGCGTCAAAGGTTGAGAACGGCGGTCCGACGGGCAGCCTGGCAGCGACGGAGGTGAGATTAAGAATCCAGCCACCACCACGCTCCCGCATACTCGGAACAGCGAGCCTAATAAGATGCATCGGAGCGATGACATGCATCTCGAGCATCAGCCTGGCCCGGCGTTCGGGGAATTTTTCGAGCGTGCGGAGAAAAGTCACAGCAGCATTGTTGACCAAAATATCCGGTGACCCGACCTGAGCTACTGCAGCGGCGAAGAAGCGCTCACGTTCGCCATCTTGGGAAAGGTCGCAAGGAATGGCGATCGCAGACCCTCCAGCCGCTTTGATCTCCTCTGCGGTCTCCCGCAGGGAACCTACATACCGCTCATCCGGTTCCAGGGTACGCGCAGTGATGATCACCGTGGCGCCCTCGGCGGCAAGCCGCTGGGCGATGGCTTTTCCGAGACCTCTGCTTGCCCCGGTGACCAGCGCCGTCCTGCCTTCGCACAGCCCTGACATGTTGTCTCCCTGATATCAACCCAACGAGAGGAAATGATGGCGATCGACATCGACCTCGACACACTGGAGACCCGACTCACGGCCATCGAGCTCGGCGGGCTGCGCCGGCTGTCCGGCGGCGCGTCCAGCCTGTCCTACACCGGAACAGCCACTGTTGACGGAGCCTCCCGTCCGGTCGTCGTCAAGGTTGCTCCGCCAGGCCTGAAGCCGGTGCGTAACCGCGATGTCCTGCGCCAGGCCCTGCTGCTGCGCAGACTGGCGCCGACCGACGTCCCCGTGCCGACGGTCCTGTGGGAGGACCGCGGGGATCCCCCCGCCGTCCCGCCGCTGTTCGTGATGTCCTTCGTCCCCGGAACCTCGGTCGAGCCGCTGTTCGACACCGACGACCCGGCGGACGCGACCGAGGCGGACGATCCGGCGGTGCTCACCGACCGCGTCCAGGACGCCGTGCGCGCCCTCGCCACCCTGCACCGACTGGACCCGGCCGAGCTCGGGCTGGCCGACGAGCCCCGGATCAGCCTGGTCGACGAGGTACGACGGTGGACACGCGCGTTGGGAACCGTCGACGAGAACCTGGCGCCCGGATGGGCGAGGATCGCGCGGACACTTCTTGGCTCCGTGCCGGCAGCCATGGGCGCCGCCATCGTGCACGGCGATTTTCGTCTCGGTAACCTGCTGGCCACAGGCCCGACGGTCACCGCGGTCATCGACTGGGAGATCTGGTCGGTCGGCGATCCCCGGGTGGATCTCGGCTGGTTTCTCATCAACGCCGATCCGGCCACCTACCAGCGCCCGAGCCGCTATGTGGGTCTGCTGCCCACCCCGGCCGATCTCGCCGAGGCCTACGCCGGGCACCTTGACCGCGAGGTACCCGCGCTGCCCTGGTTCCAGGCACTGGCGTGTTTCAAGGCCACCGCCACCTGGTCTCTGATCGTCAAGCACGCGCGACAGGGGCCGACCCCGAACCCGCTGGCCGAACAGATCGCCGACGTACTGCCCGGCCTGCTTGCCCGAGCCGCCGCCCTGCTCGACCAGCCGCTCTGACACGTGCCGGCCTCGGGCTCCCAGCGGCCCGGGGTCGGGGGCCGGCTGCGCCGTGCCTGGCCGGGCGGCGTCGCGGCCGGGCCGATGACCGCCGGTCATCAGGTCCGCGGTATGCCGGCGAGACGATCGGCGAACTTCGCCTCGGCCTCGGCGCGCAGCCGTGGCAGATGCCCCGAGGGGAACACATCCTTCGAAGCCGGGACGCCCTTGAGCAGCTCCCGGGCAAGTGTGATCTTGTGGACCTCGGTCGGCCCGTCGGCAAGCCCGAGCACGAAGGACTCGACCAGGTAGTGGACGAAGGGCATCTCGTGCGTCGTGCCGAGCGAGCCGTGCAGCTGCAGCGCGCGGGCGCTGACGTCGTGCAGCACCTTCTGCATCATCGCCTTGACGGCCGAGATGTCCGCCCGCACGACCTTGTAGTCCTGGTACCTGTCGATTTTCCACGCGGTCTGCAGGGTCAGCAGCCGGAAGGACTCGATCTCCATCCACGAGTCGGCGACCATCTGCCGAACAAGCTGCTTGTCCCCGAGAACCTCGCCCTGGGTGAAGCGGGACACGGCGCGTTCGCAGATCATGTCGAAGATTCTTCGTACCAGGCCGACGGTGCGCATCGCATGATGGATACGCCCACCTCCGAGTCGGGTCTGAGCAACCATGAAAGCGCCGCCGCGGGGGCCGAGCATGTGATCTGCCGGCACTCGGACGTTCTCATAGCGGACATAACCCTCGATACCCTCGCCGACCGGCTCATAGCCCATTCCGACGCTGCGCAGGATACGCACGCCGGGCGTCCCGGCCGGAACGACGAACATCGACTGCTGCTGGTAGGTCGGCGCGTCGGGGTCGGTCACCGCCATCACGATCAGGAAGGAGGCGAGGGCCGCGTAGGACGTGAACCACTTCTCGCCATTGATGACCCACTCGTCACCGTCGAGCCGCGCCGTCGTCGTGAAGATCTTCGGATCGGCCCCGCCCTGCGGCTCGGTCATCGAGAACGACGACACGATACGGTTGTCGAGCAGCGGCACGAGGTACCGCTCCTTGAGTTCCGGCGTGCCGAAGCGGGCGAGGATCTCACTGTTTCCGGAGTCCGGCGCCTGCGAACCGAAGACGATGGGCGCGCAGACCGATCGCCCGATGATCTCGTTGAGCAGGGCCAGTCTCACCTGCCCGTAGCCGGGGCCGCCGAGCTCGGGCCCCAGGTGCGTCGCCCACAGTCCCTTCTCCCGCACCACCGCCTGCAGCGGCGGGATGAGTGCCTGCCGGACCGGATCGCCGAGATCGTGCGACTCCCGGACCACCAGGTCCAGGGGCTCGCACTCCTCGCGCACGAACGCGTCCGCCCAGGCCAGAAGCTCGGCGTAGTCCGGGTCAGTCGAGAAGTCCCAAGCCATGCCCGTCCGCCCCCTTCCCTTGCATCGAAATCGACATCGATATTGACTGTCTACCATGAGTGAAGCCATCACGTGCCAGGGCCGAACCTGCATCATCACCGGCGCCGGGCGCGGCCTGGGTCGGGAGTACGCCCTCGCGTTGGCCGAGCACGGCGCGAACGTCGTCGTGAACGATCTCGGCGGCGCCCGCGACGGCGCCGGCGGCAGCAGCGGTCCGGCGAACGAGGTCGTCGAGGAGATCGTCGCCAAGGGTGGCACGGCCATCGCCAACGCGGACGACATCAGCAGCTGGGATGGCGCCGCCAGCCTCGTGCGGCAGGCGATCGACAGCTTCGGTGGCCTCGACGTCCTCGTGAACAACGCGGGGATCCTGCGTGACCGGATGCTGTTCTCGATGTCGGAGGACGAGTGGGACGCGGTGATCCGCGTGCACCTCAAGGGCACGTTCGCCCCGAGCCGGCATGCCGCCGCCTACTGGCGCGAGCGCGCCAAGTCCGGCGTGACCAACGACGCCCGCATCATCAACACGACCTCCGTGTCCGGTCTCTACGCCAACCCCGGGCAGTCCAACTACGGCGCGGCCAAGGCCGGCATCGCCGCGCTCACCCAGATCGCGGCCCAGGAACTCGGCCGGTACGGCGTCACCGTCAACGCCATCGCTCCCGGCGCGCTGACCCGGCTGACCGAGAACCTGCAGATCACCGACGAGGTACGCGCGGCGTTCGCGCCAGCCGCCGTCGCACCCGTGATCACCTGGCTGGCGTCGGCCGACTCCCACGACGTGTCCGGCCAGGTGATCGAGGCATCGGGACTCGTGCTGGCGGTCGCCGAGGGCTGGCACCGGGGACCCGGCGTGGATCCCGTCACCTCGCCGGGCGAGGTCGGTGAGGCGGTCCGGCGGCTGCTCGCCGACGCCCGCCCCCGCACGCTGTTCCACGAGGTGAGCTGACGTGGACGCCTGGATCGTCGACGCCGTGCGGACCCCTCGCGGCAAGGGCCGGCCCGACGGCGCACTGCACGACGTGCATCCGCAGGAACTACTGGCGCAGTGTCTGCGCGCGCTGGCCAGCCGGGTCGGTTTCGACCCGGCCGAGGTCGAGGACGTCGTCGTCGGCAACGGCATCCTCGCCGGTGACCACGGTGACTGCATCGGCCGGCTGTCGGCCCTGCTCGCCGGCTGGCCGCGGACGGTGCCCGGGCTGACACTGAGCCGTTTCTGCGGGTCGGGCCAGCAGGCCGTCACCGTCGCCGCGACCGGCGTGGCCAGCGGGGCCCAGGACCTGGTCGTCGCCGGCGGCGTGGAGTCGATGTCACGCTGGGACCTCACCGCCGGCTCCGTCACCATCGACGGCCACAATCCGGCGCTGCGCGAGCTGTACCCCACCGTTCCCCAGGGCGTCTCGGCGGACCTCATCGCCACTCTGGCCGGGCTCGACCGCACGGACGTCGACGCGTTCGCCGTGCGCAGCCAGGACCGGGCCGCCGCGGCCATCGCGCAGGGCCGGTTCGCCGCCAGCATCATCCCGGTCACCGGGCCCACCGGTGACGTCCTGCTCAGGCAGGACGAGCACCCCCGCCCCGGAACGACCGTCGAGCGGCTCGCCGGACTGCGTCCGGCATTCACCGCCGTCGGTGCCGCCCGGCCGGACGACGGGCCGCTCAGCTATGACGAACTCGCGCTGTCCCGCTACCCGCGGGTCGACCACATCGACCATGTCCACCATGGCGGCAACTCCTCCGGAGTCGTCGACGGTGCCGCCGCGGTCGTGGTCGCCTCGCAGCGCTGGCTGAGGGCGAACGGCGTCACCCCGCGGGCCCGTGTCCGCGCCACCGCGGCCGTCGGTTCAGAACCGGTGATCATGCTCACCGCGCCGGCGCCCGCCGCCCGGCGCTGCCTCGACAGGGCCGGGATGACGGTCGCGGATGTCGATCTCTGGGAGGTCAACGAGGCGTTCGCCGCCGTCGCTCTGACGACGATCACCGATCTCGAGCTCGATCCGGAGCGGGTGAACGTGAACGGCGGTGCCATCGCGCTGGGCCACCCGATCGGCGCGACCGGTGCGATGCTGCTCGGTACCGTGCTCGACGAGCTGGAGCGCCAGGACCGCACCATCGGCCTGGTCACCATGTGCACCGGCGGCGGCATGGGCACCGCCACGATCCTTGAACGCGTGTGATCAGCGGACGACACCGATGCCCACCGCGATCTTCCAGCACGATGCGAGCCCGTCGCTGTGAACGAGCCGGTAGAGTGGAGAACCGAAACTGACATCGACTTCGCAAAGTGAGGCAGTGCGCTTTGCACATGCTACCAACGCCGGCGTCCCGGCTCCCGGACAGGGCGAGGCGACGGTGACCCCAGCGGTACCGCAGCCCCAGGATTCGCAGGCCTCCGATTCGCCGGAGACAGCCGGTCCACCGGCGAAGGTGGGGGATCCACGGCAGGCCGCCTCGGTGCGCCCGTTGTCCGCGAAGGGGATACGAACCCGGGCCCGTCTGATCGACGCGGCAAAAACGGTCTTTGAGCGGGACGGGTTCCTGGAAGCACGGATCGCCGACATCGCCCAGACAGCCAAGATCGCGCTGGGCACCTTCTATCACTACTTCGACTCCAAGGAGGAGATCTTCCGCGAGGTCGCCCGCGCCCAGGAGGAGCTGCTTACCGCGCCGACAGAGCACTCGGCAGCCGGCAGTGATTCGGTCTGGGAGCGGATTCGACGATCCAACCGCCGCTACCTCGAGCGTTATCGGGACGAGGCGGCGATCATCGGGGTGATCGAGCAGGTGTCGCGGTACGACCCGCCCGTGAACGAGGCTCGCATGGCCACCATGAAGCATTACGTCACGCGGGCCGAGCGGGCAATCATCAGGATGCAGAAAGAAGGTGCTGCGGATCACCGACTTGACCCGTCGTTCGCCGCGGACGCCCTGGGCGCGATGACCGCGAGATTCGCCGAGCTCTGGCTGGTCCAGAACTTTCGGGACTACGATTTCGACGAAGCTGTCGAACAGCTGACCATACTGTGGGCGAACGCGCTCGGCGTCAGGCCGGAACCGCCGCGATCCTAGGCCGGTCCGCGCCGACGGAATCGGGCTGGACCGGCCGGAAACACAACTGTCAGAGCAGCGGCCGGGAGCGGATGGTGGCGACAGCGCCAAGCTTGCCGGTGCCGATGTCATGCAGACGGACCTGGCAGACCCGGCCTCGCGGTCGGGCGACAGCACGCGCCGGCCCGACCGAGAACGGACGCAGGTACCGGATACCGAGGGACTCGTGGTAGCCCGCGTCACCGGCCAGCGAGAAGGCGGCCTCCTCGGCAGCCAGCGCGATCACGCCGCCCTGGATCGCCCCGGCGGCGTTCAGCCCACCGGTCCGCCGGGCCACTTCGGCGGTTCCTGGTTCCACCACCGTGCACCCGACGCGCTCGGCGAACGGCACCGGCAGGTGCCCGACGGGATCCGGCACCCGTGGCCGGAACCCGTCAGGAAAGACGTGCCGGGGATCCGGTGAGGCCATGAAGGTCGTGTGGGCGATCGCCAGGACGGCGGAGCTGTTCACCCGCCGCAACAGGGTTTCGCATACCAGAACAGAGCGGCCGCGTTTGAGAACCGTGCCCTCGAGGCTGATCACGTCACCGGGCCCCGCTGGCTCGATGACATCCACCTGCAGGTCCAGAGTGATCGGGATCTGCGGCCCCATAAGGACCACTGCGAGCGATCCTGTCATCATGTCGGACCAGGTCGCCAGAATCGATGTGCGCACGGCGGTCTCGCCCGGTCCGCACATCCGCGAGGTCACCTCCGCCTGCCCAGAAACAGAATCCTCGTCGAGCTGGACACGTAGGCCGAGTTCCAGAAGCGGACTTGCACCATCCACATTTGATCCTTATCGTCGGCGACGTCGTGAGGCGATCCGGCCACACGGTCGGGGGTGGCTTCTCAGGGCAAAGAAAGCTATCGTTGTTTTGCGTCCCAGGCGCACACCAGAACGGCCCTGACCTGGAGACCAGATCTGGGGAAGGTCGGCTGGGAACACCGGTCAGCGCGGATCTTCGCGGATTCAAACTAACAGACGTCATACTGACCGGGCAAACCGTTGCGCGATACGGAAACATGCCCTGCTTCTGACCCTGCGTAGTCAGATCTGGAGGAGGCGAAAATGTGCGTCGTGGGCCCGGCCAGAACGATACCCGAGACACTCGCCGCGGCAGTCGGGAGTTTCACGGAGCATCAGGCCGTCGCGGACCAGAACAGCCCCCTGACCTTCGGCGAGTTACACGAGCAGGTTCGCACCTTCGGTGCCGCTCTCGTCTCCACTGGCATACACGTGGGTGACCGCGTCGCCATCTGGGCCCCGAACAGCCCCGAGTGGGTGGTCGCGGCTCTCGGAGTGTTCCAGGTCGGCGCATCACTGGTCCCTGTGAACACCCGTTTCAAGGGCGCCGAGGCGGCCGGCATTCTGCGCCGGGCCCAGGTCCGACTGCTGGTCACGACCTCAGGTTTCCTCGGCAACGACTACGTCACCCTCCTGCGCGGCGCCGGAGTCGAGTTGACCGCACTCGCGACCACGGTCACCACCGACACATCCGACACATCCGACACATCCGACACGCGAACAGCGACCGTGCCCTGGCCGGAGTTCCTGGCCCGGGCGACTGATGCCACGCGCGGCGAGGCGGACCGCCGCGCCGCGGCACTCACGCCCGACACCGTGTCGGACATCATTTTCACCTCCGGCACGACCGGTCAGCCGAAGGGAGTCGTGCACACGCACCGCTCCACACTGCAGGCAGCCCAGGACTGGGTGGCGATGACCGGCCTCGCAACAGGCGATCGCTATCTCATGGTCAACCCGTTCTTCCACATGTTCGGCCTCAAGTCCGGTGTTCTCGCCGCCCTCGTGGCCGGTGCGACGATGCTGCCCGAGCCGGTGTTCGACGTCGGGCAGGTGCTGCGCCGCGTGGTCGAGGAGAAGGTGACCGTACTGCCTGGTCCACCGACGCTCTATCAGGCGATCCTCGACCATCCCGAACGCGACCGTTACGATCTTTCCAGCCTTCGCCTGGCCGTGACCGGGGCCGCGGACATCCCGGTCACGCTGATCCAGCGTGTGCTCGAGGAGCTGCCCTTCACCGACGTCCTCGCCGGCTATGGGCTGACCGAGGGCGGCACCGCCACCGGCACCTCGCTCACGGACGATGCGCGGACCATCGCCACGACGGTGGGGCGGCGTCGCCCGGGTGTCGAGCTGCACATCGTCGACGGCGACGGTCGGGTCCTGCCAGGGGGGCAGCCCGGCGAGATACAGCTGCGCAGCGCCACCGTGATGTCGCACTACCTCGACGATCCCGCCGCCACGGCCGAGGTGCTTTCGGCCGACGGCTGGCTGCGTACCGGCGATCTGGGAACGATCGACGATGCCGGTCTGCTGCGCATCGTCGGCCGGGCGAAGGACATGTTCATCGTCGGCGGCTTCAACACCTACCCGGCCGAGATCGAGAACATCCTGCTGGGCCACCCCGACATCGAGCAGGCCGCGGTGATCGGTGTCCCCGACGGAAGGCTCGGTGAGGTGGGCATGGCGTTCGTCGTCCTGTGCCCGGGGGCGGTGACGACACCGGGCGAGCTCGTCACCTGGTCGCGTGAGCGGATGGCGAACTACAAGGTCCCCCGGTACGTGCAGGTGATCGACGCGCTTCCCCTGAACGCCACCGGCAAGGTCGTCAAGCAGCACCTTCGCGAGCAGGCGGCGACGACCCCGATCGCACCCAACCACGAGGAGAAGAAGACCTGACGGCAGGCCTGGGGCGCCCGGGTGCCGCCGCCCGACAACATCGAGAGCAGGTGGCGCGCGCCGCCTGCGGACCCCACCTGCTGGCGCGGCCGCGAGCTGCCTACTCGGACACCGGGTGGGGAAGTACCGCCAGGTCGTCCGCCGTCAGCTGCCAGCCGGCCGCGGCGACGTTCGCCGCGATCTGATCGGGCCTGGTCGCCCCGGCGATGACCGAGGCCACGCCATCCTGCGCGGCCAGCCAGGCGATGGCCAGCTCGAGCACCGAGTGACCCCGCTCGGCCGCGAACGCGGTCAGCGCCTCGACGTAGGCGAAGTTCTCCTCAGTCGCGACTGCGGCGAAGTACGCGTTGGCGGCCAGCCGGGTGCCGGGGGGAAACGGCTCGCCCGCCCGGTACTTGCCGCTCAGCAGGCCCGAAGCGAGCGGGAAGTAGGGCACGATCCCCATGTCCGCCTTCCGGGCGGCCGGGACGATCTCCGGTTCGACCGCCCGCTCGAGCAGGTTCCACTCGATCTGGGCCGCGGTGAACGCGGTGACACCGTGCTCCGCGGCGTATGCGGCCCTGGCCTCGATCTGCCCAGCGTCGACGTTCGAGCAGGCGATGTGCAGCGCCTTGCCCGAACGCACCAGCTCGTCGAAGGTCGCCATCGCCTCCTCCAGCGGAGCCTCCTCGTCGACGTAGTGCTGGTAAAGAACATCGATCCGGTCGGTGCCCAGACGGCGCAGGCTGCCTTCGGCCGCCTCGACAATCCGTCGCCGCAGCGCCCCCGGCTGGTAGGCCTCTCCCTTCGGCCGACGGTTGACCTTGGTCGCGATGACCGCCTCGTCCCGGCGGGCGCCGAGGGCCGTGCCCAGGTACTCCTCGGATCTTCCGGCCCCGTACATCTCGGCCGTGTCAAAATGCGTGATCCCGTGCTCCAGGGCGGCGCCGACGACCGCGGCGCTGCCGGCCGCGTCGAGACGCATGCCGAAGTTGTTGCAACCCAGTCCCACGATCGAGACGGCGGGTCCGGTGCTGCCGAGCGGGCGATGCTCCATGGCAGGTCCCCTGTTCAGATGGCGGCACGGTTCGGCCCCCTGCGGACCGACCGTCCCGGCTGCTACCGGTCCTGCAGGACTGGAACCATCGTCCGTTGTCCTGGGTCGGAGAGTCCACTCAGGCTGAGGTGAGGACCTTGACGCTCGGGTCGATGCCCATCACCTTGGCGAGGTTGGCACCCATGATCTTCCGCCGGCCGTCGGTCGACAGCGTGTCGATCTCGTCGATGAAGGCCACCGGATCGAACAGGGTCATTATTCGAATCCGACATCGGTTTCCACCTGACGCACGCTAACGCCTCACCCTCGCACCCGCACCCGCACCCGCACCCGCACCCGCACCCGCAACGACAATGCCCCTCCACCCGACCGCCGTAAGGGGAGCCGTCGCCAGGACCGGCTCCAGCCGGCCTGGCGGGCAGGCTGATCGACTGAAATTCGACGTCGGTTTCGATGCTGCGGTACGCTCCCGCCGCTGGCCCGAGGACGCACTCGAGCCGGTCCGTGACCATCCTGCGTCGTGACCACGCTGCGTTGTGACCACTCCTGCGTCGGCGAGGGGGCCGGTGGGGCGGGAGCGGCCAGCGGGACTGTGGAGGTGGGCGTGACCGAGTTCAGCTTTCCGGTTGAAGCCGGCCAGATCATGCTCTTCGCACGAGCGGTGGGCGACCCGAATCCGGTGTACTCCGATCCGGTCGCCGCAGCGGAGTCCGAGGCCGGCAGCATCATCGCGCCCCCGACGTTCGTCCAGAGCGGTGCGCACTACAACCCCGACTGGGCGCTGCGGCCGATGGTCGGGGAACCCTGGTTCGGCTCGGGGAGAACCCCGACCGGAACCACTCAGCCCGCGCCGCACAGTGGCGGTCTGCATGCGGAGCAGCATTTCGAGTATCACCGCCACATTCGGCCCGGCGATGTGCTGACGGTGACCCTCCGGTCCGGAAAGGCCTGGGAGAAGGTCGGCCGGCGCGGCGGCAGGCTCCGTTTCGAGGAGACGATTTCGGAGTACCGGGACGCCAAGGGTGAACTGATACTCACGAGCCGTAACATTATTGTGCGGCCGGAGCGCACGGTCGATGCCGAGGAGAGTGCATGAGCCTGCGCGGCAGGGATCTCGCCGTGGGAGACATCCATGAGCAGGTGCTCACGCGAGATCTGACCCGGACCCAGCTGGTGATGTACGCGGGTGTGTCGGGCGATTTCAATCCGATGCACACCGACGAGGTGTACGCCCGGGAGGTGGCCGGATACCCGGGGGTGTTCGCGCATGGCATGTTGACGATGGGAATGACGGCGCGGGCGCTGACCGACTGGGTGGGCGATGGCCGCCTCGTCCGCTATGGCGTGCGGTTCCGCAGTCAGGTGTGGCCGGGGGACGCGCTGACGGCCCGGTTGACAGTGACGGCGGTCCGGGAGTCAGACGGCCAGGATCTGGTCGATCTCGAGGTGGTGACCGTGAACGGCGACGGTATCGAGGTGATCAGTGGTTATGCGACCGCGCGGGTGGACCAGGACCATGACGGCTAGGAACCGATGGGTATGACCCCGGCACCAGACTCAGACGTGGTGGTCCTGGAGCGATCGGATGAAGTGGCCGTGCTCCGGCTGAACCGCCCCGACCGGCTCAACGCGATCAACGCGACGCTGGCGGACGCGCTGCGCGACACCTGCGCGTCGATCGCCGGCGACCGTGCGGTCCGGGTGGTGGTGCTGACCGGCGCCGGCCGTGGCTTCTGCTCCGGGATCGACCTGCGTGGCTTCGGGCCGGACGTACCTGGCCCGCAGGCGCCGGCGATCGACCGGCTCCGGTTCCAGGAGATGATGGCCGCGCTGCCGGAGGCCCTGCGCGCGCTCCCCCAACCGGTGGTCGCCGCCGTGAACGGGGTGGCGGTCGGCGGCGGGCTCGCGCTTTGCCTGGCCGCCGACATCCGGATCTGCGCCGCCTCCGCCCGTTTCGGCAACGCCGCCATCCGCCTCGGCCTGTCCGGTGCCGAGATGGGGATGAGCTACCACCTGCCGCGCGTCGTCGGGACGAGCGTGGCCGCCGACTGGATGCTCACCGGGCGGCTGGTGGCCGCCGACGAGGCGCTGCGGACCGGGCTGGTGAGCGCCGTCCACCCCGACGGGGAGCTGTTCGCGCGCGCGATGGAGACCGCCACCGTGATTGCTTCGCACTCGCCGTTGGGAGTCGCGATGACGAAACGAGCCCTGCAGCTCAACACCGATGCCCCGAGCCTGGCAGCCGCACTCGAGGTGGAGAACCGCAATCAGGTCATCACGCATGCCACCGTGGAGGCGGCGCAGGCCCGGGCCGCCTGGAGCAGGCGGTGACCGCCGCCGGCCCACTGTCCGGCGTCCGGATCGTCATGATGGGCGGTCTCGGCCCAGGCCCGTTCGCCGGGATGCTGCTGGGAGACCTCGGCGCCGAGGTTGTCCGGATCGACCGTCCCAGCGAGGTCGGCGCGCCCCCACCGGTGGACGTCGTCCTGCGCCGGGGCCAGCGCTCCATCGCCCTCGATGCCAAGAACAGACAGGGCCTGGAGCTCATCCACACGCTCATCGAGCACGCCGACGCCTTTGTCGATGTCTACCGGCCCGGGGTGGCCGAACGCCTGGGCATTGGTCCGCAGGACCTGCGGGCGCGTAACCCGCGACTCGTGTACGCCCGGATGACCGGTTACGGGCAGGACGGGCCGTACGCCCAGATGGCCGGGCATGACATCAACTACATCGCGTTGAGCGGGGCGCTGCACGCGAGCGGGCCGGCCGAGCGTCCCGTACCGCCGCTGAACGTTCTGGGTGACTTCGGCGGAGGCGGCATGCTGCTGGCCGTCGGCCTGCTGGCCGGCATCCTCGAGGCGGCCCGGTCGGGTACCGGGCAGGTGGTCGACGTCGCCATGCTGGACGGTTCGGCCACGCTGATGGCGGTGTTCTACGGAATGCTCGCCCAGGGAACCTGGCGGGACCGGCGCGAGGCGAACCTGACCGACGGCGGCGCCCACTTCTACCGGACCTACGAGACGGCTGACGGCGGGCACTTCGCCGTCGGCGCGCTGGAGAGCCGTTTCTACACCGAGCTGTGTGCCCGGCTCGGCGTCGAGGTGCCGCAGGACTATGACGACCATGAGGCGTGGGACCGGCACGGCAGGGCAATGGCGGCTCGCTTTCGCGAACGCACCCGCGAGGAGTGGGAACGCGATCTGGTCACCCCGGACTCGTGCGCCTCTCCGGTACTGAGCCTGGCCGAGGCTCCGAGCCACCCGCACAACGTCGCCCGTGGCACGTTCGTCGACGTCGACGGTGTGCGGCAGCCGGCGCCGTCACCGCGGTTCTCGAAGACACCGCCAGCATCGCCCGGCCGCCCGGCTCTGCCCGGCGATCACACGATCGACGTCCTGACCGGACTCGGCCTTGCTCCGGACACAGTGAAACGACTGCTCGACGATGGCGTCGTGCGGCAGAGCGATCCGCGAATCTGATCCGGTTCAGGATCAGGGAGAGAGGGCTTTATCATGACATCCGACCAGGCTCCCTTACCCACGCAGGACGACGTTCTCGGCTACTTCGACAGCCTGTCCAACTGGGGCCGATGGGGCGACGACGACCAGCTCGGCACCCTGAACCACATCAATGCCGAGTCCCGCCTGCGGGCCGCCGCAGCGGTGCGCCACGGTATCAGCGTCTCCTGCGCGTGGGAGGTCCAGGTCGGCCCCGGCGTGCTGGAGCGCGCGACGCACGCGGTGCCACGGGTCGCCGAGCTGTCGCAGGACGCGGGCGGGATACCCACGGAGGCCCACGATCACGGTTGGGGTTTTTCCGCCGAATCGCTCACCTTCACGTTTCATGGCGGGGCCTACACGCACGTGGACTCCCTGAGCCACATCTTCTGGAACGGGACGATGTACAACGGCCGCGGGGCGGACCTCGTCGACCCGAACGACGGGGCCACCTGGGGAGCGGTGACGGCCGCCGCCGACGGCATGGTCACGCGCGGGATTCTGCTCGATATCCCGGCCGTACGCGGCGTCGACGCCCTCGAGCCGGGCGAACCGGTCGTACCCGCCGACCTCGAGGCGGCCGAGCGGCGCCAGAACGTCCGGGTCCAGCCCGGTGACGCCGTGCTGCTGCGGACCGGCCACGGCCGCCGCCGCCATGCGACCGGCAGCGAGTGGGCGCAGGAGGGTTCGTACCAGCAGGCAGGCTGGCATGCCGCCTGCCTGCCCTGGCTGCGCGAGCGCGACGTCGCCTACATCGGTGCCGACACCGCGCAGGACGTGAACCCCAGCGGCTACGCCGAGATCTTCATGCCGGTACATGCCGTCGGACTGGTCGCGATGGGCCTGTGGCTGGTCGACAACTGTGACCTGGAAGCCTGCGCCTCGACCGCGGCGCGGCTGAAGCAGTGGGACTTCCAGCTGTCGGTGTGCCCGGTCCGTTTCGCCGGCACGAGCGGCAGTCCCGTGAACCCGATCGCGACGTTCTGACCTCCGGGTCGCATCCGGTGTGGCAGGTCGCCGGCATGTCGCCGTACCTGCCCGAGCACTGAGGATATCGCCGTGTCACTGCAGCATCTGCATACCCGGGCCGTGCCCTCGCACCTCGCGGCGCGGTACCGACAGGACGGCTTATGGGCCGACGTCCCGCTGGGTGTGATGATCGACCAGGCGCTGCGCGCACACGGCGAGCAGACGTTTCAGGTTCATTCTCTGGAGCGGCCCTGGACAGGCTCGTATGCCGCGCTACGCAGGCGGGCGCTCGCCCTGGCCGGCGGCCTGAGCGCCCGCGGCGTGCGGCCCGGGGACGCCGTCGCCTTCCAGCTGCCCAACTGGGTGGAGGCCGCGGTGACCTACTACGCGACCGCGTTCCTGGGAGCGGTCGTCGTTCCCATCGTCCACTTCTACGGCCCCAGGGAGGTCTCGTACATCCTGCGCCGAACCGAGGTCTCCGCCTTCATCACCGCGGCGGGGTTCGGACGACGGAGCTACCTCGACGACCTGGCCGAGGTCTGCCAGGACGTTCCCTCGTTGTCCGTGGTCGCCATCGTCGGCGCGGACAACAGGACTCTCCCGGCACAGGCCATCCCGTTCGAGGCGCTGGAGAACATCGGCGTCCCGCTGGTCGAGGCAACCAGAACCGACCCGGACTCGCCAGCGATCATCGCCTACACGTCCGGCACGACCGCGGCCCCCAAGGGGGTCATCCACACCCACAACACCATCTGCGCGGAAGCGAACCAGCTGGGTGGCATGAACGCGGGCGGAGACCGACCGTCTCTGACCGGCACCCCGGTCGGCCACTTCATGGGCATGCAGGGCGGCCTGCAACTACCGCTGCGCAACGGCCAGCCCGTCCATCTGATCGACGTCTGGGATCCCGCCCGAGTGCTCGCCATCGTCGCGAAGCATGGCCTGGCCGCCGGCTCCGGGTCCGCCTACTTCCTTGGCAGCCTGCTCGATCATCCCGACCTGACCGACGACCACATGCGCCATATCCGCCACGTGGGCCTCGGAGGCGCGTCCATACCGGCGGCGTTCACCGAGAAGGCCGCGGCGGCGGGCGTGTCGGTGGTTCGCATGTACGGCTCGACCGAGCATCCGTCGATCACCGGCTCCCGCCACGAGGACGACGCGCGGTCCCGCTGGCTGGTACCGGACAGAGGACGTGGGCGTTCTCGACGCGACGGGCCGCCTCACGATCACCGACCGGAAAAAGGACATCATCATCCGGGGCGGGGAGAACATCAGCGCCGCTGAGGTCGAAGAGCTCATCCTCCAGACCATGTCCGGCGTCGTCGAAGTGGCGGTCGTCGCCGTGCCGGACGAACGCTTTGGCGAAAAGCCCTGCGCGATCCTCCGCCTGTCCCCCGGGACGCCAGCACCCACCCTCACCGAGCTGCGCGAACGTCTGATCAACGCCGGTCTGGGTCGACAGAAGACACCCGAACACGTCCAGATCGTTGACGACTTCCCCCGCACCTCAACCGGGAAAATCATAAAAGCGCAACTCAGACTCCAGGCCGCAAACAATAGTTGATCCAGACGTTTCTGGGCGGTTGTCGTGGTTGCCGTCGGTTCCCAGGCAGGACGTTCGTGGGACGGGCGCGACGTTCGGACTGGGAGAGGCGAGTCTGAAAAGTGGAATGGTGCACGTTCAGGAGTCGGGCGGCGTCGCGCAGGCTGTCTGCGCGGGGCAATGAGCGAAGAGGTCAGGAATTATATGTTCACAGTCGAAAATCGTTTTGGCGCGCTCCGCCACCGAGCGGATTCGGGGCGCCCCCGGTCTGGGTGGAAAAAGCCGCGCAAGAGCGTGGCCGTTGCCGCCTTATCCACAGGAGTGCTGCTGGCGGTGGCAGCTGGCTGTGGGAGCAGCGGCAGCGATGGTGGCGGGGGGGCCACCTCGGGTGCCACGACCAGCGCCGCGGACAGTACGGCGCCGCTGGGTCCGGTGGCACGCGCTGCGGGGGCCCCGGTGAAGATCGGTCTGATCTCGGACGGCAAGGCTCCGTCCAGTGACACCTCGATCGAGCTGCGGACGGCGGACGCGACCGTCAAGTTCCTCAACGAGCGTCGTTCCGGTATCGGTGGCCGACCGATCCAGCTGGTCACGTGTGAGACGGCGAACGATCCGAGCAGGGGCGCCGACTGCGCGAACCAGGCGATCGAGCAGAAGGTGTCGGCTGTGGTCGTGGGTGCGTCCGCGGTGGCCCAGACCATCTGGCCCCCGCTGCACGCGGCGAAGATCCCGGTGCTCTTCTTCTCGACGACCATCCCGGAACAGCTGCAGGACGCCCAGTCGACCTTCATCCTGGGTGACCCGAACGGTCTCGTGGTCGGCGGGATCCTGCCGTTGGCGGAGAAGGCGAAGACCAAGAATCTGACCGGGATCGTCATCGACGTGCCGCCGGCGCTGGCCCAGTTCGAGGGTGAGAACGCGGCGGTACTGAAGAAGGCCGGGATCAAAGTCAAGCTGATCCCCATCCCGCTGGGTACGGCGGACATGACCCCTCAGTTGCAGGGCCTGTCCGGCAGCGCACCGGGTGTCGTCGAGATCGTTGGCAACGACGCGTTCTGCATCAGCGCGTTCAATGCTCTGCGCACGGCTGGTTTCACCGGCCCGTACTTCGCGATCGGGCCGTGCATCACGGATGCGACCCGTAAGGCGGTTCCGGCGGATGTGTTGGAGCGGGTCACGGTGAACGCGGTGGCGCCGGTGAACAACGACAACCCGTCGACCCGGCTGTACAAGGCAGTCGTGGCGGCCTACGGCAAGAACATCGACACCGACGACGCCATCGGCATGGACATGTTCGCGGAGCTGGGCGCCTTCCAGACCGCACTGGCGGACATCAGGGGCGCCATCACCCCGGCCACGGTCATCTCGACGCTCAAGTCGATGCCGGAGAAGGAGATCCCGGGGGCCGGTGGCCTGAGGTTCCGCTGCAACGGCAGGGCCTACCCGGTCACCCCGGCGGTGTGCACTCGCGGTGGCCTGACCGCACAGCTGGACGGCAAGGGCCAGCCGTCCGCATACCACGTCGTCGGCGCCAGTCCGATCCCCTAGTACTACAGCGCCAGTGGTCGGCGTGTGATCTCTTGTTTCGGGTGCGGTGTGGTGTGGGCGGACGAGCGGCCACCGTGTGTTTCTCCATGTTTTGTGGAAACAAAGCGAGAGACCGCGGTGGCCGCGGCTCAGAGTGTATCCGAGGTGGATGTGGCGATGTGGGAGGCGGGGTTGGAGGAGCTGTTCGGCCGGATGGAAGACTGCTTCCGGTCTGATCAGCCCCGGGCGCAGGCACGGGCGTATGTGGCGGGATTGCTGTCTCGGACCGAACGGAAGAACAGGTGGACGCTCGCGGAGTTCAGCCGGGAGTCCGGACCGCAGAAGATGCAGCGGTTGTTGAACGAGTACGCGTGGAACGCCGACAGGGTACGCGACGTGGTCACGGCCTATGCGGTGGAGCATCTGGTCGAACCGGACGGGGTACTGGTGGTCGACGAGACGGGCTTCGTGAAGAAAGGAACCTCCTCGGCAGGGGTGCAACGTCAGTACAGTGGCACGGCCGGCCGTATTGAGAACTGTCAGATCGGGGTGTTCGCCGCCTATGTTTCCGCCAGGGGGCGGGCACTGGTCGACCGGGAGCTTTATCTCCCCGAGAGCTGGACCGAGGACCGGGCCCGGTGCGCGGCGGCAGGCGTGCCAGACCGGATCGGCTACGTCCTCGCCATCAAGAAAGACACGAAGGTCTCCACGGCCGCTGGGCGTTTCCGGGTCGATGCCCTCGCGTGGGACGCACCCATCGGACGACCGAAAGCGCTCACACTCGAACAGGCCGTCAAGGCAACCCTGATCTATGTCAAGAACAACGTGACCGAAGACGTCATCGCGGAGCTGATGTTCGTCGACCAGACGACCGTCTCCCGTGCGATCGCCACGATCGAGGCCGTGATCGCCGACGTGCTCGAGGACTGGGTCCCCACCCTCGACGAGGCGCTCCACGGCACGACCGCCGTGGTGGACGGATCCCTGCTGCCCTGCTGGTCCTGGACATCCCGTCCGGACCTGTGCTCAGGCAAGCACCACACGACCGGGCACAACCACCAGTTCGTCTCCACCCTCGGCGGCCGGCTGGTCCACGTCTCCGATCCGCTGCCCGGCTCCCTCCACGACAGCAACGCCGTAGAAAAGTCCGGCGTCCTCACGATCCTCGACCCGAGCAACACCCTCGGCGACAAGGGCTACCTCGGCACCGGAATCACCGTCCCAACCCGCAAGCCACCCGGCGGCAGACTCACCACAGAACAGGCCACCCTCAACAAGGAAACCAGCTCCCTCCGATATGTCATCGAAAGATCCATCGCCAACTTCAAGACCTGGCGGGCGGTACACACCGACTACCGGCACCCCCTCTCGACCTACCCCACAGCATTCTCCGCGATCCGGGCACTCTATTTCTATTCCACGAGATTTCTATTCCACGAGTTCTGCATAAGCCTCGATGGTCCTGACGGCCATTCTGGTCGAAAAAAGGGGCAAATACCGAATCTTTCCGATCCTCGGCGGTGCACTGGTAACCATCGGTATGCTGACCCTGCTGCTGATCGACAGCGACACCAACACGCTGGTCGGCTCACTGCTCGCGGTCGTCGTCGGGCTCGGGGTGGGATGCCTCATCCAGAACACCGTGGTGATCACCATGAACAGCGTGGAGATCCGCGACATGGGCGCCGGCAACGGCGCGAACACCCTGGCCCGACTCATCGGTGGTTCGCTCAGCGTGGCGCTGCTGGGATCCCTGTTCACCAACTCCGTCGAGGACACGCTCGCCGACCGGCTCGGCTCCAGCGGTGCGGGTAGCGCGCCAGTGGACCAGGACCTGACTCCGGAGCTGCTGCGTACGCTGCCGCAGACGGTGCAGGACGCCTTTGCCGACGCGGTCACGAACGGGCTGCACGTGGTCGCGATCGGCGGCGCCATCGTGGGCGTCCTGACCTTCGTGGTCGCCTGGCTGATCCGCGAGTTGCCCCTGCGGGACACCAACAAGACGTCTGCCGAGAACTCCGAGACGGAGAACTCCAAGTCGGGGGTTGCCGAGACCGAGAGCGGGGTGGCTCAGGATGCGGACCCGGACTCCGCGCCGAGCGCGGAGTCCGGGTCCGGCCCGCGCGTAGCGGCCCGGATCCTGCCGCATCCCCCACCCCCACGGCCCTGGGCGCACCTCGCCCGGGGCCGTGATGCTCACGTCCTCCCGCGACCGAAGTCCGCGGTGATGTCGTGGTTCTTCACCAGTCCGCTCCAGAGGTGGCGAGGCCGAGCAGGCGAGCGGCGTTGCCACCACGGATCCCCTCGGTCGTGGCAACATCGAAGCCGGCGGCTTCGAGCCGGTCCACCGGGTCCTCGACGCCCATGTCGAACGGGTAGTCGCTGCCGAGGGTGACCTGCCCGGCGCCCATGACCCCGACCAGGTGCCGCAACTGCTCCGGGGTGTAGACCAGCGAGTCGACGAACGTCCGGCGCAGCAGGGCCGACGGCGGCTCGGCAGTGGTGTGGGCGTCGCCGCGAGCGGCCCAGGCGTGGTCGGCGCGGACGACATAGCTGGCCAGGTACCCGCCGCCATGCGCGGACCAGATCCGCAGCCGCGGGTTCCGCTCCAGCACGCCGGAGAACAGGATGCGGGACAGCGCGAGTGCCGTCTCGGTCGGATTGCCGACGCTGTTGAACAGGTAATAGGCGTTCAGCCGCTCGCCCAGGGTGCAGCCCCACGGATGGATCAGGACTGCGGTGTCGAGCGCCGCCGCGGCCGCCCAGAAGTCCTCCAGCGACGGATCGTCGAGCTCACGGCCCGGCCCGGCGGATGTCGAGATCTGCACCCCGCGGATGCCGTGGTCGTCGACGGCGGACTCCAGCTGGCGGACGGCCAGATCGGGGTGCTGGAGCGACACCGTGCCGATGGGCACCAACCGGCGGGGGTCCTTCGCGCAGAAGGCGGCGACGGACGCGTTACTCGCCGCCACGATCCGGGCGGCGAGGTCGCGGTCGGCCCAGGCGTGCGGCAGTGGCACCGCGCTCACCGCCTGGACGTCCACCCGGGCGGCGTCCATGGCGGTCAGCCGCAGGTCGAGATCCGTCAGCTTCGCCCCGAGGCCGCTCAGCTGCTGAAGGTTGAGCTGCAGCGAGGCGGGACCGAGGGTGGCCGCGTCCACTCCGCGCTGCCGCGCGAGTCCCGGTTGTCCCTCGAGGAACGCATCGACCTCGGGAACCGCGACGTGGGCGTGGACGTCGATGGCAGGTACGGAAGGCACGCGATGATCACTCCTTGCGGGACATCGAGGACGTTCGGTAGGTTCTAAGCCCAAACCCTGACACTGTGGTACTTCGCGATTCAGGGTCGTGACCACCATCGACGAAGGGGTGGGCGGGCCTGTGAAACTCGGACAGATCGATCTCAACCTGCTGGTCGTACTCGACGCGCTGTTACGCGAGAAGAACGTGACGCGAGCGGCGGAAAGCCTGCACCTGTCCCAGCCAGCCACCAGCACGGCGCTCGCCCGGCTCCGGCGCGTCCTCGACGACGAGCTACTCCACAAGAACGGCCGCTATCTCGAACTCACCCCCCGCGCGGAGTCGCTCATCGAGCCCGTGCGCGAGGTACTGGCGACGATCGAGCAGACGATCGCCCGGCCGCCGACGTTCGACCCCACCACGGACTCGCGCCGCTTCTCGGTCATCGGCAGCGACTACGTCGCCGCGACCCTGCTGCGACCTCTGATCGCGCGCCTCATCGGCCTGGCCGCGGGCCTCCAGGTGGACGCCACCCCGGTCGGCCTGCGCTACCTGGAGGCTCTCCACCGGGACGAGGTCGACCTCGCGATCCTGCCGGACCGGATCGTCGACCCGGCCTTGATCCCGGGCTGCTCGCGGATCCCGGTCATTCGGGAACGGTTCGTCGGGGTGGTGTGGCGCGATCATCCCCACGCCGGGGACCGCCTCACCGCCGATCTGCTGAGCCGCTCGCCCTACCTGGGATACGTCACCCAGGGACACCGCTCCCTCGTGGAGGAGGAGCTGGACGCCGCCGGTTGCGCGCGCCGGGTGGCGGCCACCTCCAGCAGCATGGTGACCATGGCCTTTCTCCTCGCGGGAACGGACCTCGTGGCGGTACTGCCGGAACGGCTGGCCACGCGGGTCGCCGAGGCGGCGCAGATCCGGCTGCTGGAGCCGGAGATGCCCCTGCGGCCGCTGCGCGAGTCGGCGTACTGGCACGCCCGGCGTAACCGGGACCCTGGCCATGTCTGGCTGCGCCAGCAGCTGTTCGAGGTGGCCCGCATGGAGTTCCCGCCGGCCGCCGCGGCCACCGGATAAGACACCTGCCCTCACGGCGTCACGCGGGCTGGCACGTGCATGCGGTCATCTCAGGACCCCTTCGTCCGTGAGCGGGGACTTGACGGGAGACGCGGCGAACAGGCCGCGGTCGACCTCGCCCTGGCCAGCTGACCGTCGCGGTCGGTCATCGGGACCGAAAGCAGGGGAGCGTCGGCTCCCGCGGGCCGGCGCTCCCGCCGTCGCCTTGTCAGGATCGGTCCGCGGCAACGTCCGGCGGAAACTTCTTTTGTGAATACCGGCGATCCGCGCCATTGATTCCTGCCAGGCCTCGCGACTCTCTGACCTACAGACCTCCAGATCCGCGGCCAGGCATCCCGCAGGCGTGATTCGAGCGCGGCGCGCGGCCAAGGCGGTATCACCGCGATGAATAACAGCCAACCACTGTTCGCATTTCCGTCCGCCTGTTCCGCGCCCTAGCCTCGATCTTTCGCCTGCTGGGCGTGTGAGGTCCCGTGAGGACCGCCCGCTGTTTTCGATGTTGAGTTTTGCT
>NZ_JALKFT010000022.1:0-86829 GCF_023242945.1 Frankia umida | reverse complement strand
GCCCAATCCTCCCAGCTCAGGAGCACTTTCCTATTCCCGGCACCCCAACAGACGATCACCCCGGTGAAAGCCCGAGGCTAGATGAAGGGTCCCTCGGGCCATCGGGACCGCTACCGGCGCGCCGCGATTCAACCGGGCGGCTTCGGCGACGGCCAGGGCGACAGGACGGTCGGCGAACGGTGGTTGTATTGGGCGGAGGTGCGCCATGACTTGTACCAGGAGTGCCCGGCCAGGTCCGAGCATCGCGACCCACTGCACCCGGTTGTCGGGTGTTACGACGGGCCCGTCATCCCAGTCGGGCGGGCCGATGACGTCACTGCTGAAGGTCCACAGCGCCTTGCGAACCTGAGCCGCGACAAGCTGCGCAAAGCGGCGGTTCGCAATCTGGGAGGCCCCGGCGACTGCCGCGAGTTCCGCGACGCCGTGGCCCATGATCTCCGGCAGGCACGCTAGGGGGAGCCAGTCGGTCCGGTCTCCCAGCACAGGTCGGCGCACTCTCAAGTACCGGCCGAACGGGCTGGAGGGGTGGCCGGGGCGGTAGGGCAAGGCTGCGGCGTCACACGTCGCCCACTCCAACGCTCGTGCCGCGCCCGGTTTCGCGATCAGGCTGTCCGGAGTACCAGCACGGATTAGCGCAGCAGCGGCCGTCACCTCGTCGTCGGTGATCGTTACCCCGTTGTCCGATGCCTCGGCGCTCCAGGTAGCTGCCAGCGCGCGGATCGCGAAGTCGCCGTACCCCAACGCCACGTCGACCAGATTCCGGACGCCGAACCCCATCCGCGGCACCAGGACGTCGTCCGTTGCCTTGGATACCAGCAGCGCCCGGTCTACGTCGGCGACTGGGCGCTCTACCGAACCCGGGAAAAGACGAACGAGGTGCCCACCCCACCGGACGACCACTCGGTCACGGGGATCCGACGGTAGGAAGTCTTCGAGTGAATCGATACCTGGCTCGTCCTGCACGCACATGGCTAACAGACGCCCGAGTTGCGAGCTCGGCACCGGCCGGGATCCCCGGCCACCGGTCTGAGCTGCCGCGTAGGCCAGGTGGCTGACAGACGTCCACCGATGCCGCGCTGGCGGTGACGCGCCAGCAGCGACGACCAAGGCCCAAAGCTGCTGGGGGTCACGCGCCGCTAGGCGGCGCCGAAGGTCCCACCGTCGCCGCCCTGTCTCATCTGTCATGAACGCGTCCAGCGTGAATCCATCCCACCATCTTGCAGGCCGCGTACGACAGTTTCGGCATAGCAGGCCTGTAGCAGAGGCGGGCCCCTCTGCTGCTGGCGAGCTGGGCGGGCACCGGCTGACGCTGGCCGCCGACCTGCTCACCGGCGACCGAGACCAAGACTCCGCCCCCACGTGGTCGCCCTGGTGGCCCGGGCACTGGGCGGTGTCGCCCCCGCGGTGTGCGCCCCACTGCTGGTCCGCACTGGCTCCGGGTTCTACTCGACCGCGTTCATGCGACTTCGCGATCTCCGCGCCGCGTTCCGCAGCGCTGTGGCGGGCCTACGCCGCCATCCCCGAGGAGAAGTAGGCCGATGCGCGGGACATGCGCGGCGCGCAGGTCGCCGCCTGCTCCTACGCCCCGAAGGGCGCCCTGCCAGGCACCTACACGGTCGTCCGCCGCAGACATCCCAGGTGAGCAAGTGAACAGGATGACGCAACTACAGTTCGCGCCGGTCGCGGTTCAAGGGGTGCTGGCTGCGATGCGATACCAGCCGGGTTCGGCGGTCTGCGTGCCTCCGCCGGGGGTCCAGGACCGCACCTGGGAGCGGGTCAACCTTCCCGGGCGGCTGCCTCCACCGCCGAACCCGCTGTATGCGTCCTTGCCGGTGTTCTCGACCCAGATGAGCGACTTCTGCCCGGCAGTGAGCCACCGTTCGAGCCACTCTGCGTCGACGAGGAGTTCGTTCTGGCCGACGTTGACCACTTGCCGAACGGTCGCGACGAGCTGGCCCCTGTGGTCGGTCCAGCCGTTGCGTCCGTTCCAGCGGAGTTCGCAGGGGGCGAGCCCGAAGAATTCGGGGGCGGGCATGTCGAGAGAAATCGCGCTCTGGTCCCCGGGGGCGTACCCGTACTCGCCGAGGAGGCCCCAAGCGGCGGGCCGGGTAGGGACGGTGAGTGGCTCGCTCCATTCATGGCGCATCACATGGAGGCCCTCACCGTGGTGGTGACCGTAGGGGAATTCGCCGACGTACCCGTGGTGTATCTCAGGCTTGTTGGCGATAGGGTCGCCGAGGAGATCGCGTCCTTCGAGTTCACTGATGGCGGTAGCGACGTCTTGGGTCGCGACCAGATGGGTGTCGAGGCGGGCCCAAATGCCCCGGGTGCGCTTCGTGGTGTCGGGGCCGTTGTTCCAGTAGTAGCTGCCGGACAGGACGATGTGGGGCCGGCCATCGAACACGGCTTCGTTGACTGCGATGTCTGGGAGGTCGGTGTCGTCGGCGATCCACTCGGCGTCAGTCTTTGCGATAGTGGGGACCCAGTCGTAGCCGGGTACCCATGGGCGTGAGGTCGAGTCGGCGGGGACGAACTCGACGATAGTTGGGTCGACCTGCCGGGAGACGTTGGTGTGAGGGCCGGGGACGGCGGGTGGCGGCGGGTCCCATCTGCCGGGTGTCCTGGGGGCGTGGTCGGAGACGATGCCGATGAGGCGGTTGAGCGCTATCCACTGGTACTTCTTGCCGATGCGTTCAATCCAGGCGGGCTTGGAGCGGCCAATGCCGAACTTGCCGACGACGTACCGGTCGAAGGATGCGTGGAGTCGGGGCTGGTACCCGAGGCGGATGACTTCGGTGACGACCCACCGCGCAGCTGCGGGGAGGTCGATGTCTGGGCGGTCTCGGAGTTCGGGGCTGAGCTGGTAGGTGAAGAAGTCGTCGCCTGTGGCGGAGAGGACCAGTTTCGGGTAGGCGCTCGTGTCGTCCTTGTAGCCGGCGATGTCGGCCTCGGTGGGCCAGGTGATGGGCCAGTCGCTTGTGTATGGGGGCCGGAACTGGTCGACGGTGACGCCGTCGGGGAGGGCGCCACGGTCGTCAGCGGCTTCGAGGATGCTGCGGGCGGCGTCGCGGACAGCGGCGTTCGGGGTCACGGTCGTGGGGACGGAGAAGATGCTGTTCCACACGACCGCGGCGGCCGCCGCCCAGTCGTCAGGTGTGCCGTTCGCGAGGAGGGCCGCGTACGCGACCTCGCAGGCTCGTTCGACGACCCATTCGTCGTCGACCACGGCGAACCGGTCAATCAGCCCAGCCGCCTGGCTCGGGTGACGGGTCAGGAGGCGGGCGGCGGCGATAGTGGCAGGTTCGCGGACACGGCGGTCAGTGGCGCTGGTGGACCACAGAAGCACGGTTACCCAGAGGCGGGTGGTTTGTTCGCCGACCTGGTCCAGCGGCTTCTCCCTGGCCCACCGGATGAGCCGGTCGACGGCTCCGCTCGTGCCGTGGGTGATGTGGAACCAGCCGGGGAGGAACGAGTCGCGGGCAGCCATGTTCAGGCCGGTGAGGAACTCGTGGAGGTAGTCGGCGTTCAGGGGATGGTCGGGGCGGGCGGCGAGCCGGAACAGCATCGTCAACGCGTCGGAGGTCAGGCCGCGCCTTCGGAGCGCGTCGACAACGATGTCACGGGTCGCGTCGGTAATTGAGGTGTCGTTGCGCCATCCGGTTCCAGCGACGACAGCGGCGGCGATAGCGTTGTCGTCACCGATTTCAGTGCGGAACACGGTGAGCTCGAGCCCGAACCGTTCCGCGACCACGACTGACGTTGCTTCGAGGAAGCCGAGGTCGATGGTTGTGTCGAGGCCGATGACCCGGCCGAGGCGGCCGCCGAGCTCGACGGTGATGCCAGCCGCGTCGGTGACCTCGGAGAGCGCGTCGGAGACGATGAGGTGGTGTCCGATGCGTTCGAACGTGATGGCGACGATGTCAGTGCCGTAGGTGCTGCCGTCGGGGATGACGTCCTCTTCGACGAGTCCTTGGGCGATGAGCGCGTCCAGGAGTGACTTCTCGGCGCTCCGGTCAAACCAGATCGGTGCCAGCTGGGTTTGGGCCTGGGCACGAGTCAGCCACGGGTCGCCGCCGCCGTCGGCGAGGGCTGAGGCGAGGGCGTGCATAGCCTGGTGGACGAGGCGGTCGGACGGTGAGGCGTCGATCCGGTCACTGATTATGCTGTTCGCATTATCGAGGACCATCTGGGTCAGCTCGTCGAGGCCCATGGCGGCCTTGTCGAGGGACAGCCGGGTGTTGCTCTTGAGCGCTTCGCAGACCAGGCGCAGGTACAGCGGATTGTCGAACTCACCGTGGATGGGCGGCGACGTCGGCGGTTCGAGGCCGTAGAACGCAGCGTACTCGCCGACCGCCTCGAACTCGACCCCTTCGAAGCCGGTGTGCTCGAACCGCAGCAGGGTGAGCCCGGGCGGGAGGACCTGGCCGACGTAATGGGTGCGCGCGGTGAGGAGGAGCCGGACGTTCGGGTACCGGCCGACGGTGGTGATGAGCCGTTCGAGGTTATCGCGCCACATGGACCGTGGGCGGGTGTCGTTGAGCGCGTCGATGACGAGGAGGGTCGGGACGCCTACGACGCGGGCGCTCTCGTCGAGGAGCGCGATGGCCTCCTCGCTGGTGAGGTCGGCCGGCATTTTGAGCACGTCGCGCAGGTGGGTCAACGGGTCGCGGTCGGTGAACCAGCGGCCGTGCAACATGACGCTGGGGCGGACTTGGCCGAGGCGCCGGACGACCGCATCGATGGCGAGGTATGTCTTCCCGATGCCGGCGGCACCAATCATGAGCGCGACTTGGGCGCCAGCGAGCCGACCCACTGGGCTGATGAGGAGCCTGGTAGCCCCAGTGAGCTTCTCGCCGAGTTCACGCAGGGCGTCGACGGCTGCCGCGGGGAACGATACCTGGTATTCGGCCTGGAACTGCCGCCAGCTCTCGGTGTCCCAATTGTCGCCGGGGTACTTGGCGTCTATTGCTGCGACTTCGAGAGCTTCTAGGTCGCTGACAATGTTCGAGGCCTTGTCGAGCGCATGAGCGAGGTCGTTGAGTCCAGTGGTCGTACGGGAGATGTGCCAGGACGCTAGCGCGTCAGTGACCTTGGTGGTGGCGTCGAGGGCTGCATCCAAGTCCGCGGAGAGTGCTTCACCTTTGGCGTTACGTGCGCGGCGGGCGGAGTCGTCGACCTCATCAATCTGGTTGCGGACGACTGCCCACCACTCGTCGTCAGAGCAGAGTGCTGCGATGGACCTGGCGGCAGGCACTTCAACGTTCAACTTGGGCATGTACCGGGGCCGGGCGGCGTCAATCGCCTCCTGTAGTCGGTCTTCCCACCACTGGGCGGTGAGCACGTCGGCATCGAACCAATATCGGCGTTGGATGCCGGTGATGTCGAGGCGTTCAAGACGGGTGATGATGTCCGTCGCCCACTCGAAATCAAACTCCACCGCCATGCCGCGCGCAGTGGCCATAGAATTCCATCCCTCGAGCCAGCCTCCCGGATTGTTGATCTTCTCCAGAAGCGACTTGCCGCGGCCTCCGGTGCGGCCGGTCGGATCAGCAGGGATGGCAATCGTGTACTTCGTCAGGTTCGGATGCTGGTCCAGCGCGGCCTGGACAGACCCATCGATCTGGGCCTTGTCGACGTCGGTGTGGGTGGTCCAGTATTTGGCCTGCCAGCCGTGTGCGGTACCGTCGGGCAGCATCCAGAGGCACTCGACGCCGCCGTCGCCACCGGCTCCGTACAGTGAGACGAACCTGGCACCGGCGGTGGGCGACTCCTGCGCGACCTGTTGACAGATGAACTGCTCGTACCCGTCGCGTTGCCCGCCCGGGCCGAGTGACCGAATCCGTGTGAATTCAATGTCGGGGATATTCACGGGAATGTTTCCTTCGGGATGCTGCGGTCGGGGTCGTCGGAGCGCGGAAGAAATGTTACCGGTCTACCTCGAGACTTGCAGACCGCGCTGGCGTACCTGGACCCCGCCTACGCTGTCCTCGGTGTGACCCCGGCACCGGAAGGCCCGCCGGGGCGGACCAGCCGGCACGCGAGGGACGGCACCGACTCAGGCGCGGAACCATTGCGGCCGCGGCGGCCGCCCGACTGCCAGCATGCCGATCAGAGCAGGGTAGAGGGCCGCTTGGTGGTCTTGGCGAGGCGCTGTGCGCGTGCGTACAGCTCGTCGCGGACGAGCGTAGGCGCGGCGAACCCGTCCGCTCGGGGGATGAGGAACTGCTCGACCGCTGCCTTGCGTGCGCCCGAGGAGCTGACTTGCTGGTATTCATGCGTGGCCAGCAGCTCCGCCGCGAGCTCGTCGAGACGCGCGGTGATCTGGGCGTACTGGGCTTGGGCCAGTCCCTCGGCCCGGCCGACCGCACTGCGGATCGCGTCCCAGCTGACCCAGTCGTCGGTGCCTGCCGGGATGGCGAGCTTGGCGTACCGCTGTCTGGCCCCGCCGGGCTTCGCCGCCCGGAACCCTGGGTCGGCGAGTAGTTTGTCCGCCAGCTCGGCGGAGAGCCGTGCTTGCTCCTCGTCGCCGAGTTGCTCGATGTCCTCGTCTTCGTCGCGCGCCGACGGGCTTTCCGTCAGTTGCTGCCACTCGAGATACCAGGGTGCGGATTGCTGCCAGAAGTGGACCAAGCCGTTCGCGGCGAAGGCTACGTCGATTCGCCCGGTCGCGCCCTTGTGTTTGACCAGGTGCGCGGGCGGAGACTCCCCCTCGTCGGCGTGGGGGTCGAATGCGGCGGCCTCAAGGTACAGCACTCCACCGGCGAGCTTCTTGGCGAGGTCGAGGAAGCCAGGCAGGTCCAACGTGTCTGGCGAGATGTTCACCTCCGGGCCGAAGTCGCGTTCTGGCACGGCAGGCACCAGGGTCAGGGCGTTACGGGCCGCGAAATCAGTCACGGACGTGGCCAGCTTGTCGAGGTTGTTCATGATGCGACGGTAATCACCGGCGCGTGAGCTCACTCACGCGGGCTACCGCTCGGGCAAGGAGGATGATCTCTGTCCACCAGTAGGCGCCACGAGGTGGCCCTGACGTCATCCACCCACAACCGGGCGATGACCTGGGGGTCAATACGAGACAGCGAAAGGGACCGCTTGAGCATCTCCCCGATGACGATCTGCTCGTCCTCTGCCAGCAAGTCGACGGCTTCAAGCGCGTAGCCGGGCAAGTAGCGCGCGTCGGCCGCGTCACCCTCGTGGGACTCCGAGTCGTCACGGTGGTGCAGGACGCCGGTGTAGCTAGAGAGCAACCTGGTCAGGGCGAGCCGCGCGCCATCGCGGCCGACCTGCGGGCTGGGCCCGCCATAAAGTCGAGCCAGGAGCGACGCCTTCCAGCGCGCTTCTTCGGCTTCGTCCGCGAAGCGCAGTCGAGCGGAGCGGCCCCGCTGCCCTGGGTCCATGACGGCCACAAGAGAGATCAGTCGCAGCAGCCGCTCATGGTCACGCATTGTGACGCTGCCCGACCCGCGGGGCGATGTGACGGCCGAAGTGGTCTCCCTGCTCGGCGACGAGCGTGCTCCACGCGGTCGCGCGCACGTCGTCGACCCACCGCTGGGCGACCTCTACGTCGTTGACCTCAAGGGGGAGATTCAGCCGTGCGCGGAGTATTCGGCCCAACATCGCCAGGACGTCGTCCGACAGGCTCACGACGGCGTAGTAGGCGACACCGGGGAACTCCTGTGCGTCGATGCCGCCCACCGCCGGATCGCTGAGTCTTTCCGCAGCCCTGGCGTAGCAGGCCGCCAGAGTTCCCAGCGCGATGTGAGCGGTCACTTCGGGGGCCGACGGGCGCTTCCCACGATCAAGCATGTCTGCCCACTCCGTACCGGGGCCATACCACCAAAGCTCGTCGTCGGCCGTGGCGAACCGTAGTCCGAACGAGCCGGGCTCGGTCCAGGCGACGAGCGAGACAAGGCGGAGAAGTCGGTGACGATCGTCCACACCTCCTGGCTATCACCGCCCGCAGCCATCTGCCTCCACTTCGGCCCGAGATGCGCAAGCCGGGTAACCCTTCACGTAGCGGCCATCCCGCCGCATCCACCTCCGCTGGCGCTGGCCCGGTCGATTGAGTCGCTCGACCCGCCCGGCGCCTGGGCCGGCGCAGACTGGCTCATCGACCTCCTCGACGTCCTGGACCGCTGCGGCCCGAGCCGTTATCCCCCACCACCCCCGGCCCCATCGCGCCGGGGACCACGCCGGTGCTCGTCGACCTCATCAGCTGCAAGTAGTCGACGACGCCCCTCGAGGAGGCGGTCGAGCGCGAGTACGAACCGGTCAAGCTTGGTGCGCAGTTGGGTGACCAGCCGGCACAGGAATGCGCGGCTCGGCCGGCGAGAGCGGCCCCGCCAGCCAGGCGGAGTTCGACCATCCGCGCGCCGTGGCGGCCGGACCCGACGGCACCGTGTACGTCGCCGACACCGGCAACCGTCGGGTCCGACGCATCGACCCCGACGGACACATCACCACCGTCGCCGGACAGCCCTGGGGTGGAGCGCCGGCGCAGGGCTGCCTCGCCGTACGCGCGGACATCGGCCGGCCCACCGGCATCGCCCTCGACCCGACCGGCACCCTCTACATCGCCGATCCCGATCATCACCAGGTCTGGCGCCTGGCCGCCGACGGTCACCTGCACGCCGTCATAGCCGGGCCCCTCCCAGCGGCTCCAGCACCGACAACGCCCACCGCCGACCCGCCCTGGACCAACCCGACCAGCCTCGCAGCCGACGCACGTGGCGCCCTCTACCTCACCGACCCCATCCGCCACCGCGTATGGCGGATTCACGACGGGCATTTCGTCACACTCGGCACCGCGCACCGCACATAAAGGATCTTCGATGGGCCAGTCGGCTATCGGCGCCGGATCCGATCGGTGGCCCATCCGGTGCTGGGCCGCTGGGCCTCCCCCTGGGATCCGGGCGGGCGCCTGATCGCCGAGGACCGGGGCGATCCCAAGTCCGTGATCCGCTGTACCTACGATGCCACCGGCCGCCTGGTCGAACGTCGCATCGGGCACGGTCCGCCGACCACCTTGGGCTACGACATCGCCGGGCGGCGGCGGACGGAGGATGGGCCGACCGGCGCTGCCCGCTACGCCGGGGATGCGTTGGGTCGGCTCCGCGAGGTCCGGCCGGCACGGCGGCGGCCGACTCGGAGCCCTCGCCGAACTCCTTGTTCAGCTGCCTTCCCCACGCCGGTGGGGGTGATCCGGGCCGCCGCCTGGATCTGTCAGAGGCTCGGTGCTCCGAGTGCCTGGCGGAGGGCGTCGATGGCGAGTCGGCGGTGGGAGATCGTGTTTTTCTGTTCGGTCGGCATCTGTGCGAGGGTGTGGATGCTGCCGGTGGGCGTGAAGATGCTGTCGTAGCCGTGGCCACCGTCGCCATGTGGCTGTGTGGTCAGTGTTCCGTGCAGGGTGCCGGTGACGACGCGGACGCCATGGTTGTCGGCGTAGCCGAGGGCGGTCGTGGCGATTGCGCGGCGGTCGGTCACGCCGGCGGCCATGTCCAGCAGGCCCTGAACGCCGACGGTGTTCAGGAACCAGGCGACGAGGGCGCCGGGTAGGCCGTTCCAGGCGGGTAGGGCCAGGCCGGTGTCGTCGACGAGCACCGGGCGTCGCAGCTTCGCGTAGGCGTCCTCGGCCTTGCGTTCCACCACGGTCGCGACATCCAGGGACTGGATCTCGATGAGCTTCACCGTGGTTGTGGCCACGGGGACGCCCAGGAGGGTGGAGTATTCGCGAGCCTTGCCTTCGTTCCCAGTGACGATCGTGACACGGTCGATCATGGATGCTCCCTGACGTGGCTCGCAACACTGTGACGTTCCCGTGGATGGCCGCACTTCCCGACGCCCCGCCTCGGTGAGGCCAGCGCCCACACCCTATGCGATCTTCGTTTTCGTGCGGTACTTGCCAGGGGAGCAGGAGTCCTCCCCACGCCCGTGGGATGATCCGAACCAGGCCGGGCAGATGCTGGCGATGCCCCTATCACTCTCCGCGCTTAAGGGTGATCCGCCAGCGTCGTCGAGGGCGACGGTCTGCGGGCTGTGCCGCTGAGGCCCTTGAAGGTCCTGCCTCCGGCAGGACCTTCATATGTGCCTTCAAAATTTGGTGACCACGGCGGCGGCTGAGGCTGGCTCGCCTGGTGCCTGTGCGGACGGATCGGCTGGGGTGTGCGGCCGATTCGGCGACGCCATAAGGTAGCGAAATAGCTACCTTTGGTGCATTAGGTCGCCTGGCGAGGTCAAGATCAGATGCGCTGACGCAAGATCAGATGTGTTGGATGGCGGGTGCGAGCTCGATCTTCGCTGTGCGTCGGGATCGCGGCGGAGCCAATCCGGGGCGGCCGGACGCGTCGATGTGAAGTGGCCGGCGCTGTGTATGCAGATGATCGGATATGCAGGTTGTACCGCGGCTCCTCAGCTGGGCTGCGGGTTCGCTGAGGAGCCGCGGCGGCGTCGTGGGATCCGGCGGGCGACGCATCCGACCTGGGTCAGGGCCCAAGCGAGGTACTCGACGGCTATGGCGAGGCTCGGGTTGGTCCCGGACAGGCGTCCCGTGTTCGACGGGTGGACGCGCCAACTGCGAGGGCCCGGTAGCGGTGGAAGCTGATCGGCAGGGTGCAGCAGGCGGTGCAATGTTCGAGCGGGGTCTGGATGTGGCGTGGTGGCGCTCGTGCCGCTCCGCAGGATCGTGCGCGGGTGGGTCCGGTGGTCAGTCGATGATCTGCCAGGCCCAGCGGAAGCCGCCGATGTAGTAGAGGCCGTCGGCGGCGGGTTCGAGAATGGTCGAGCCGTCGAAGCTGGTGTGGAAGGTGACCGTGCCGTGCTCGTCGACGGTCAGGGTGTCGCTTTCGTTGAGGTGCGAGGGCTGGGCGGCGGCGGCCGCGTTGAGTTCGGCGTCGATGTCGTGAGCGAGTTGGCGGGCTTGGGTGAGGGTGAAGCCGGGGACGGCGAATCCGTTCCAGCTGAGGTCGTTGTGGGGCACCTCGTATTCGTGGGTGCCGTCGAGGGTGACGCGCATGGTGCGTCGGGAAGCCATGGTGTTCTCCAAGGCGAAGCTGGTGAGTGGACACGGCTGGTCTGCCTGCGGGGGAGCCGTTGCGGGCAGGTAGGGAGAAGAGGTGCTGCAGCGGGGGAACGCTCCTGGTCGGTGCCGAAGAGCGTTCCCCCGCGCAGGTCAGCGGCCCTGCGGCTCTCTCTGCCGGGTGCCGTTCGAGGACGTGCTGGTCATGTTGGGTGCCGGCGCGGTGGTGAGTGCTGACCGGTCCGGGAGAGCCGGGCGGAAGACGATGGCGTCCGCGATGTAGTCGATGCTGCTGCGGGGCTGGTTCTGGGCGTTGAAGTAGATGCGGGCCTGGACGTCGCGGACGGTGACGGTGATCCAGTCTCCGATGTTGAGGGAGGCGTCCTGGATGCGGGTGGCGAGCTGGCCGAAGGCCTTGACCTGGGCGTAGTGCAGCCGGCCGGGGCGGACGGTGGCGTCTTCGAGGACATCGGGCAGGCGCAGGCAGATCGGGATGCTGGCCCAGAGGCTGGACTGGTTGCGGGTGGGGGCGATATGCGGGGGCCGGTGGACGAAGGCGGTGAGGGTGCAGCTGTAGGTGCCGTGCATGAGGCCTCCTCGTGTCGACGGGAGGGTGATGGACCGGCTGGTCCATGGGGCGCTGTGTCCTCCCGATGGCACGCGGCAGGCGGCGGGCGGGGTGGAGCGTCCATCCGGCCGGCCGGCCGGCCAAGATGCTTCCCGGCGCGGCAGGGGTGGGCGGCGCCGGCGTAGCCGGCTCCGTTCACTCCGCGCCGGGAAGGATCTCTGGGTCCGGGCGGGTTTTGCCGGCTGGTTGACGCGGAGCACCGGCTGTCGCAGCGTCGTTGTGCCGGGAGGTCCGCGTGCCCGGTGCTGCCGCCCAGGCTCACTGCTCGGTCACGCGGTGGGCCCTGCTCGGACCGCGGTTCACGTGGTCGCCGCGGTCCGAGCGGGGCTGGACGGTCAGACCGCGGCGGTGGGCGGTGCGTCGCTGGTGGCGGTGGGAGTGGCGACGTCGTCGGAGTCCTGCGGTGTCCCGTGCTCTTCGGCGTCGTTGCCGTTGGTGGGGTTGTCGGCGGGCGGGTTCGGCTGGGCGGAAGCGGATGTCTGGGGCGGGGGTGTCGCGGTGATGATGCGGCGTTCGATGTCGGCGGGGTCGTAACCCCAGTTCTGGAGTGTGGAGAGGTAGCGGCGAGCCTGTGTGCTGGGGAAACGCCAGGTGTGCGTGGTGGCGTAGGTGTCCTCGTAGGCGGCGAGGACCAGGGCGAGGAGCACGACACGGACGCGTGGGGCGGGGGCGTCGTGCAGATGGGTGGCGAGCTGGACGGGGTCGAGGGGGTTGTCGTCGGTACCCAGGAGGCTGCCGGCGAGGGGATGGTGACGGTTCAGGGCGCGGGTGAGGTCGGAGTCGGCGGCGGCCAGGCGGGCGGCGACGAAGTGGTCGGTCCCGTCCGGTGGGGTGCGTCGGGTGAGGAACTCGCGTAGCCAGGTGCGGCGGACGGTGGTCGCGGCCCGCCACTGTCGGCTGGTGTCCGCGGCAATGGCCCGGCTGCTACGGCGGGGTGGGACGGTGGATGTCGGCCCGGCGCTGGAACTGCTGCGACTGTCCGCGGTGGGGAAGCGGTCGGTGTGGCCGTGGGCCGGCGGATCGGTGCAGACGAACACGTTCCGGTAACGCGTGTAAGCGTCCTCAGGGTTCGGTGGCGCGAAGGCGCGGACCAGGTAGACGGCGTGCCCGGGGCAGGTTCGGTGGTCGTCGGCGTTCAGGGGCCTGCCGTCCTGAGCGAGCATCGCGAGTGTGCGGGTGGAGCCGCCTGGCTCGGGTGGGTCGATGACGGTGATGCCGGACCGGCGAAGTTCTTCGGCGGCGTCGTCGTGGGCGATCTGGTCATCTCGCTCATCGCGGAGCAGCTGGGCGGTGTGCTCGAAGGTGCCCTCGTCGGCGGCGGAGACGAGTTGGCGCACGGCGTTGGGGTCGTCGTCGAATTCGGCGAGGGTCGCGGCCTGGGTGAGGTCGAGCTGATGCTGGTCGAGGCCGCCGCGGGCGGCAGCCGAGCGGGCGACGCGCAGGGCGGTGTCGACCTGGACGCGGGTGGTACGGGTGCGGCGGGCGATGGCGGCGGCGGTGAGGCCGAAGGCGGTGAGCTGCTCGACGGCGCCGATCTTGTCGGAGGGGGTGAGACCGGCGCGGTGCTCGTTCTCGGCCCACTGGGTGAGAATTCGGGTGATCTGCTCGGCGTCGGCGTCGCTGTCGGCTCCGATGACCACGACGGGAACCTGGCGCAGGCCGGCGGTGATGGCTGCCCGGGTGCGCCGGTGGCCGTGGCGGACGCGCAGCCCGTCCTCGGCCCGTACGGCGGTCAGAGGCACGAGCACGCCGTGCTGCTTGATCGAGGCGACCAGGTCGCGGTCGACGGCCTTGGTGCCGCGCAGGTTGCGGTCCAGCAGAAGCGTGCGCGGGTCGACCAGCTCAACCCTGGTCGGGTTCGCCGGTGTTTTCACGTTGGCCGTGTTTGGCTGGCCGGCCGGGCCATCCGGTTCCTCGAGGCTGGCCGAGGTTGCCTTGCCGTCCGGGCTTTTCTGGTTGTCCGGACGAACGGGGACGGTCGGATCGGCGTGGGGAGTGTCGGATGGGGCCATGGGCGATCGGCCTTTCTGGGAGGGGGCCGGTGCCGCTTGGTCGGTGTGGTCGCAGGTGTGTGGACGGCGGCACCGGCCGGGGGAAGGTTCCCGTCGGCGGCGGGTGCTGGGGGTGGGGCGGCGGTTAGGCGGTTGCGGCGAGCTGCATCGCGCGCAGGGCGTGGCTTTCGAGGCCGTGGGCGCGATCGGCGTCGGGCAGCGTCTGGGCTGCGCTGGTGACGGCGTGCAGGACACCGCCGCTGGAGAGATCGCCACCGCGGATGAAGTGCGCCAGGATGCGGGTCTGCTCGTCGGCGGTGAAGTGCAGCTGCGAGCAGACGTGGGTGATGGTGGCGGCCGGGTCGTCGATCGGGGTGCCGGCGGCCCGCTCGAGGGTGGCGAGGGTGCGGTGCAGGTAGGCGGGGTTGAGGAAGGTGGCGACGGCGTCGCGGGCCTTGGCGGTGACGAGTTCGGTGGCCTTGCGCTGGGTGTCGGAACTCCACTGGATGACGCCGTCGTCGAGGCGGCCGCCGAGGTGCACGGAGCGGACGGCGTCGCGGGTCATGGTCATGCCGTTGCGGCAGATCTCGACGACGAGCCGCGGGGTGATGGTGAACGCGCCGCAGCCGGTTTCGGAGTTGCTGACCGCGAACCCGGCCCAGACGATCGGGTTGTCCGCGCCGCGTGCTCCGGTGAACGGGGAGGTGTAGTCGCGCAGCAGAGCGGGGGCGGCCTGGGAGACGACGTCGCTACGAATCCGCAGGTACATGCGCCGGTCGGTGAGGTCGCAGCCGTCCACGGAGACCGGGCCGGCGGCCTGGTGGACGCCGTCGAGGGCGGCGAGCAGGACGTCGAGGTTGTCGACGGGACGGTAGCGATCACTGAGTATGGCCCGTGCGATACCCGGCCCGCCGGTCTGCGAGCGTAGGGCACGTACGAGTAGGGGGCGGTCCTGCTGGGACGGGTGGTGCAGCCAGCCGTTGACGTTCGCGTCGTAGAGCGCGAGGTTTTCCTGGCGCAGCCGACGCAGGTAGGGCAGGGGGATCTGCAGTTTGTCGGCGAGCCCTTCGTCGGCGACGGCCGTGGGAACGTAGGTGCCGGCGGTGAGCTCAACGCCATCGGGGCGCAGAACCGGTTCGGTGCCGGCTACGAGGAGGTCCCCGCCATGGGCGGTGATAGCGCTGGCGGGCGCCACGACGTCGAGCTGGCGAGGCCTCTCGGCCTGCAGCAGGGCGACGAGGTTCTCGAGGGTGGCGTTGCGGCCCACCCCGGCATACTGCCGATCGTCCATGAATGGCTCCCTGGTCGTGAAACGGGGTGATCTAGCTGCCGGCCCTTTGCCGGGCTCCGGGATGTGAACCCGGGGCCCGCGGTGGGACGGACGCTGGCTGGTCGAGGGGGCTACCAGGCGACGTCGAAATGAACGTCGGCGGGAAGGGTGTAGCCGCGGGCGCAGAAACGGCAGTAGAAACGTGCCGCGGTCGCACCCGCGAGATCGAAAGCGCTGTCCTGGTCGTCATGGCCGGCGATGGTGATGAACCACAGCGCCCTGTCACTGTCGGGGTCGTGTACCCGGTGCAGCTGGCTGCCGAGAACAGGCCGGGAGGAGTACAGCCATTCCTGATGGGTCAGCCCCGCACCAGACGTGCAGCGCGGGCACTGAAGGTGCCGTTCGTCGTTGGACGCGGTCGTGACGACCAGTTCGCCGTGTGGCGGTTCGGCGCGGATGCGGTTCTCCAGGCCGGCGATCTGAATCAGGAACTCTCCGTGGGGTGCCGCCGTGATACTGAGAACCGGCGGGCTGACGTCGTTGTGCCATTCGATCTGCGGGAGAGAGGTGTCGGGAGTGTTCATCGAAACGGATACCTCCCGTCAGGACGGAGAGTTCGTGAAGCGGCAGGAAACCCGCTGGCCGTGATGTTTCCCGGTGCACTCGAAGGATCCGATGCGCCGGCCGGCGACGCTGAGCCTGGCGCGGGCGAGATTCTCGAAGTCGTCGATCCTGCTGCCGTCGAGCGCCTCGTGGTGCATTCGGCGATCCTCGGCGATGGGTCGGCCGGGGAATGCGATCGCCCACATGCGGAAGTACAGGCCGGCCGCCGGCGATGTCAGCGGAACGGTCCGGCTGATGTCGGCACACAGGCAGCAGACCTCGGCCGCGGTCCCGCGCCCGGTGTCCTCACCCCGGACGACACGCTCGAGGATCTCCCGGCAGTGGGACCGGTAGACGAACTCGGTGGCCATCCGCGTGAGCGTAGGCACCAGCAGGGTGAAACTGTGAAAGAGAAGATCCTGCTGGCCGGGGTGACGCTTCCCGGCCGCCTCGATCTCCTCCTCCGCCCACTGGGCCTGCACAAGCGCATCGGCGACCCCACCCCGGGGAATCAGCTGGGCGAGCTCGGGCGGAATGTCGGTATCAGCGAAACTTTCCATGAACGTTCTCCTAAGGTTTCCTGGATGGGGATGGGCCTGCCGGATGCGGCCGGTGGTGGCGGTGGCGGTATGGAATGTGAGTTCCTAATCGCCGGCCCCGGGATCGGGTGGCTCGGTGTTTTCCGGCAGCGGGGTCGGTGGTCCGACCGCCCGCGTCCGCAGGTCGACCTGGAGACGTCGAAGAAAGTCCTCCTCGCCCGCGGTGAGCCTGAGCCCGCTGGCTCGTAGGCGGCCGATGACGTGACTCAGCAGGCCGTCCCAGTCGTTGGCAGTGATGAGGGCCGTGCAGGCGGCGCACAGCGCCCACGGGTCGGCGGTGCTGATCTGCGCGGAGAGCGGGAAGACTCCGGTGACCTGCAGTACGGCCGTCACCGGTTCGTCGTTGCAGATATCGCAGCGATAGTCCGGATGGGACAGGACGGGAACCGGATCGTGGTCGCCGTCCTCGGGCTGGCCCGGCGCATGCATCCAGAAACTGCCACCGCCCGGCGGCTCGAAAGTCACGAGCGCCCGACGGCATGTCGCACACATGATCTGCACAGCGTTCCTCCCATCGGAAAGAGGTGAGTGAAACCTTCACGGTGAATGGAAAAAACTCTGGCCGGTGAGCCGGACCGACGTGCTGAGTTATGGAATCCAGTCCATGCTCACGGGAAGACCCGGAGTGAAATGGTGCCGGTGCTGGAACGTGATCTGGTGCTGCTTTTGGAATGTGATGTCGTGCGGCGCCGCACGGCCGCACGACATCCGGGTGGCCGCGTGGCCGGGCGGGCTGTCATCCTGTCTGCTGCGGGTTCTCATCGGGCCGTCAAGCCCTTGCCCCGAAGGGGGCGGCCTCTGGCCGCGGCTTGCGGTCCGTGAGGTTCCGCGGCACGCTCCCCACAGCCCGCCCACCCCGCGGTCAGGATGGCCGGGTGGCCTCAGGTCGGCGCCGCGGTGCGCTCTGATGCGGCGCACTCCGAGTAGCGCTGACCTCCACCGCAACCCGCGGCCTTCCGGGTGTCGAGCGGCTGGACAGTCAGGGACCTCTGGTTACGTGCCACGCGATACCGCGTCCTCGTGGAGGCGATTTGGCGAGATCGAAAGCGTGCGGGTGCGGTATGACCCTGGAAAACGACTATGGGATGCTCGCGAGGTGAGCGGGGGTGTGGCGGGCGACCCGTGGGACTTCTTCGTCTCGTACACCCGGTCTGATGGTGGATGGGCGGAGTGGATCGCCTGGGTGCTGGAAGAAGCCGGTTTTCGGGTCCTGGTGCAGAAGTGGGACTTCACCCCGGGCTCGAACTGGGTGAGCCAGGTGAACGACGGGGTGTCACGGTCCCGGCGGACGGTCGCGGTCCTGTCCGGCGCGTACCAGGAATCGGCCTACTGCCAGGCCGAATGGCAGGCTGCGTGGCAGCGCGATCCGGGTGGTGCAGATCGTAAGCTGCTGGTCTTCCGGGTCGAGGACTGTCCGCTTCCGGGTCTGCTGGAACAGATCGTCTCGGCTGATCTGTTCGGGCTCGTGGAAGGCGACGCCGAACAGACCGTTGTGCGCGCGGCCCGTTCGGCTGCCGGTGTGGATGGTCGGGGCAAGCCCGCGCAGCGGCCGTCGTTTCCGCTGGGCAGACGCTGGGAGCCGGGCCGGGCGGCGTTTCCCGGGATGGGCGGTGCCCATCCGGCCCGGACCCAGCCCGCATCGGCGGTGCTACCGGGACTACCGGGGCGGTTCGTGGCCCGCGACGCGGATGTCGCCGCGGTGCGCGGACTGCTGGTGGATGCGAATGCGGGGCCGGTGGTCGGGATGGTCGCGATGGGCGGCGCGGGCAAGTCGACGCTGGCCCGGGCTCTGGTGCACGACGAGCAGGTGCGCGCGGCGTTCCCCGACGGAATCGTGTGGGTGGAGGTCAATCCCCATCCGGACCTGGCGGCGCTGCAGACGCAGATCCTGGCCGCGTTCGGCTTCGTCGAGCCGGTCGTCGACGTGCAGGCCGGGTCGGCGCGGCTACGCGAACTGCTGGCGGGAGCGGTCTGCCTGATCGTGGCGGACAACGTCTGGGAACCCGAGGTGTTGGCCGCGCTGTCGGTGCCGACGGGAAGCCGGCTGCTGGTGACGACCCGAGACCGGGACGTCCTGTTCACCGACAGCGAGGTGTACCGGCTGGGGCGGGTCGGGGATGCGACGGCGCGTCGGTTGCTGGCCCGGTATGCCGGCTGCGAGACAGGCGAGCTCCCGGCTGAGGCCGCGGAGATCATCCGGCGATGCGACGGTCTGGTGCTGGCGATCGTGATCGTGGGCGGCATGGTGGGTGAGGGTCGGGGGTGGGCCACGGTCGTGGACCGACTTCGCCGCGCGGATCTCGACGGGTTGCGGGCCCGGTTCGCTGACTATCCGCATGGTCTGCTCGCCGCGTTGGCGTCCTCGGTGGAAGCGCTCGGGGAGAAGGAAGCGGACCGGTTCGCTGAACTGGTCGTGTTCGAGGGCCGCGGTCCGGTTCCGGTGGCGGCGGCGGTGCTGCTGTGGCAGGCCACCGGTGGTGTTGGCGCGCAGGATGCCGAGGAGCTGGTGAGCCGGCTTGGCCGGCGCAGCCTCGTCCAGTTCGATCCGGTCAGCACCACCTTCACGCTGCACGACCTGCTGTTCGACTATGTCCGTGGCGTTCTGGGGCCCGGGCGGTGCGTGCAGGTGCACGGCGTGCTCGCGCGCTGCCTGCTGTCCTGGTGGGATGGCCCGCAGGGGCTGGGGTCCGCGCTGGCGGTGCCGGCGGAGTTCGGCGCTGTCGATCGCTACGGCCTGTCCTCGCTGGTCACCCATCTGCTCGCCGCCGGCGAGCCGGAGATGGCCGATGCGGTCCTGGCCGCGGAACGTCCCAGCCAGGACGGGCGGGTGGAAAGCGTCTGGTACGGCGCCCATGAGGCACGGGGCACCACGGGCGTCTATCTGGCTGATGTGCGCGCGGCGCGGCAGGACGCCGCTACCCGTTTCCTCGTCGGCGATCCGCAGGGCCTTGCCCGCCACGTCTGGTACTGCCTGATCCTTGGGTCGATCGCCAGCCTCGCCGCGAACATCCCGCCGGCCCTGCTCGCCCGCCTGGTCGAAACCGGGCGGTGGCCGCTGGCGCGCGCCGTCACCTATGCCCAGAGCGCACCGACCCCGGGTGATCGGGTGCGGGCTCTGGCCGCGTTGAGTCCGTACCTGCCCGCCGACCGGCTCGCTCGGGTGCTGGCCGACGCCAGCGCTGTCGAGCAGCCATTCGTCCGGGCACAGGCGTTGAGCCTGCTCGCCCCGTGGCTGCCTGCCCCGCAACGTGAAGCGGTCCTCACCCAGGCGCTGGCGGACGCCAGCACCGCCAACCGCCCGGAGCATCGGGCGCGGATACTGTCCGCGTTGGCGCCGCAGTTGCCCGCCGGCCCACGCCGAGTGGCTCTCGCCCAGGCGTTGACCGACGTCGCCGCAATCGGCGATCCGGGTGATCGGGGTGGTTGGGGTGATCGGGCGCTGGCGTCGTCCGCGCTGGTGTCGCAGGTGTCCGCCGGGCAACGCCGCCAGGTGTTCGCCCAGGCGCTCAGTGACGCCCTGGCCTGGCGTCGCTGGCGGTGCCTGTGGGTGTCGCGCCTGCCTGCCGCCGCACGCCGACGTGCCCTCACCCGAGCACTCACCCTTCTCATTGCCAGGCCGATGTTCGGTCGGGAGGGGACGGTGGCCGGGCTGGTGCCGTACCTGAGCGCCGATCAGCTCCCTCGGGTGGTGGTCGCTGCCACCGCCCTCGACTCGCCGTACTACCGGGGCCGGACACTGGCCGTCCTGGCCCCGTACCTGACCGCCGATCAGCGTGCGTCGGTTCTCGACCGCGCGTTGGCTGCCGTGACCGGTATCGACCGGGCGGACAACCGGGCGCTGACACTGGCGGAACTGGCGCCGTACCTGTCGGTCGACCAGCTTGACCGGGCGCTGAGCGCCGCCACCGCCATCGACCAGCCGGACGTCCGGGCCGGGGCGTTGTCCGCGTTGGCACCACACCTGTGCGCCGAGCAGCGCCGGCCGATCGTCGACCAGGCCCTGACCGCCGCCGACGCGATCGACAAGCCGATCGACCGAGCGCAGGCCCTGACCTCCCTGGTGCGCGACCTGGTCGTCGACCAACACGGTCCGATCGTGGCCCAGGCGCTGGCCGCCATCGGTGCCATCAAGTCTGACCAACCTCGGGCGGGAGCGTTGGCCGCCCTGGTGTGGGCGTTGGCCGCCCTGGTTCCCCGGCTACCCGCCGACCAGCGTGAACCGGCTATCGACCAGGCACTGACCATGGCGATCGGCATCAGCGATCAGCTCTACCGGGCGCTGGCGGTCAAGGAGTTGGCGCCCCTGTTGCCCGTCGACCAGCTCGGCCGGGCCCTGACGGCCATGACGGCCATCTTCACGAGCTGGCCGGAGGGCGGGATACGGGCAGCGGTGGCGCTGGCGCCACACCTGAGTGCCGAGCAGCTTGGCGAGGTGGTGACCGCCGTTGACACCATCTATCTACCAGTCTTCCGCCGGCAGGCACTGGCCGAACTGGCCCCGTATCTGCCCGTCGACCAGCTCGCCCGAGCACTGGTCATCGCCGATGCCATCGACGCCCCGTACGAGCGGTCGCGGGCGTTGACGGCGCTGGCCCCGTATCTGCCCGCCGAGCAGCGTGGACCGGTCCTTGCGCGGGCGCTGGCCGCGGCCACTGCCACCGTCTGGGCATATGAACGGGTGCGGGCGCTGGCGGTACTGCTGCCGCAGCTACCCGCCGATCAGTGTGAGGCCGCCGCCGTGCAGGCGTTGATCGCTGCCAGCACGATCGACCGCCCGTACTACCAGGCACAGGCGTGGGCTGCGCTGGCACCACACCTGCCCGCCGAACAGGGACGGCTGCTCCTCGCGCGGGCGTTGACCGCCGCCGCCATCGTCTACGACCCGCAGGATCGGGCGGAGGTGTTGACCGCCTGGGCACAGCCGTTGCTGGCGTTGGTGCCGCGCCTGCCCGCTGATCAGCGAGGACCTGTCCTGGTGCGGGTCCTGACCGTCGCCGCCGACATCGACGAGAGCGACGCGCGGGGGCGGGCGTTGACCGTGCTGGAGCAGGTGGTGGCCACGCTGGTGCCGCAGCTGCCCCCGGACGAGCGCGGCCCGGTTCTCGCCCAGGCGCTGACGGCTGCCAGCACCGTCTCCATGCCACAGGCCCGGGCCAAGATCCTGACAGCGCTGGTGCCGCGTCTACCCGCCGAGCAGCGTGCATCGGCCCTGGCGCAGGCACCGGTCGCCGCGACCGACATCTTCCACGCGGACGCGCGGGCGCGGGCGGTGGCCGCGCTGGCACCACACCTGCCCGCTGATCAGCTCGTCCAGGCCCTGACCGCGGCATCATCGGCAGGACGGCAGGCTGTGATCGATGTTCTTCCCCTCGCGCTTGCGCACGGGGACGAGCGTGGTTCGATCGATGCCGCCGTCGTTGCGGCGCTACTGCGTGCTCAACGCTGGTGGCCGTGAAAGCGTGTATAACGCGGCGACGCAGGCGGTCAGAGCCGGCAGGCGTGGATCTGTGCGGCGAGGATGGCGGTCGCTCCGAGTGCTTCGAGGTCGTCCATGACGGCCTGTACGGTCGAGGCCGGCACCACGGCACGGACGGCGGCCTGCCCGGGGCGGTGCAGGCGACTGATGGTGGGTGATTCGAGGCCGGGCGTGATGGTGACCGCCCGGTCAAGGAGGTCGTCGGCGACGATGTAGTCGACGATGCGGTAGTCGCGGGCAACCCCGACGCCGTGTAGCCGGCGCAGCAGGCGCTGTACCGCGGGATTCGTGTCCGCGTTGGCGGGGCGGATCACGATCGCTTCGGAGACCATGATCGGATCACCGAAGGTGACGAGGTTGAGCTGCGCGAGGGTGCGTCCGGTTTCGACGACGTCAGCGATGGCGTCCGCGACACCGAGGCGCAGGCTGGTCTCGACCGCGCCATCGAGCCGGACGAGCCCCGCGGGGTGCACGCCGTGGTCGGCGAGGTGCTTGGCGACGAGTCCCGGATAGGACGTGGCGATCGTCTGGCCGTCGAGATCGTCCACCCGGTGGTGTGTGCCCGGGGCGGCGGCGAAGTAGAAGGTGGAGCGGGCGAAGCCGAGAGCGAGGGCTTCCTCGGCGGCGGCGCCGGAGTCGATGAGCAGATCGCGGCCGGTGATGCCCAGGTCGAGGCGGCCTGAGCCGACGTAGACGGCGATGTCTCTCGGGCGCAGGTAGAAGAACTCGACGTCGTTCTCCTCATCGATGATCACGAGCCCGCCGGTTTTGCCGCGTTGGGTGTAGCCGGCTTCATGGAGCATCGCCGTCGCCGGACCGGAAAGCGAACCTTTGTTCGGTACGGCGACGCGCAGCATGGGGCTCCTCGCGGGATCACCGGGCGACGTTGCCCGGAGTGTGATCGGCGTTACTCAGTTTGCCACGGCTGCCGGACACCCTGATGAGCGGGCATGCCGCTCGTGACACCATCATCTGATGGCGGTGGCCGCGGTGTTCCGGCGGAAGCGGTGGGCGGGAACCGGCTGGTGAGGGGCGGTGTGTATCCCTTCCCGGTGGTCTCAAAGTTTTTGCCAGCCGGGTCGCAACTCCGCGGTGAGAATGTCCGGGCGCTGATGGCAGGCCCAGCGGCATAGGAGAGCGCCGATCAAGGCCCGGAAAGGGACAGGTCCGGAGGGGGCGGCGCCGGGTCCAGGTCGGGGGTTGGGAGTGAGGCGGAGAGTAGGTCCGGGTCGAGGGCGGGGTCGCCGGTGAAGATTGGGGTGATCCGGCCGAGGGTGGGGCCGGTGGGGCTGCGGACGACGGGTGCTGCTTCGCGCAGGGTGAGCAGGTGTTCGCCTGCGACGAGGCCGACGTGGTTGGCCAGGCGTGCCTCGAGCAGGGTGCGGAGGTCGGGCCAGGCTGTTCCGGCGACGGGTACGACGTCGGTGGCGCTGATCTCGCGTGGGCCTTGGTCCGGTTCGACGGGCTGGAACTCGTAGGTGATCTTTCTTGCGTCGTTGAGGGCGCGCAGGACGGTGCCTCCCCGGCTGGCGGGATCGTCGATCGTGCTGATCAGAGCGCCGTAGACGAGATGCGATGGCGCGTAGGAGCCGCCGACGACGGTGTCCTTGGCCGTCAGCGTGGAGAAGACGCGTTCGGCCGGCGTTGACATCACCCGGTTGGGCAGGGCGTTCCAGGGATGGCCGGGTAGGTCGGCGACGTCGGGACGCCACAGGACGTGTTCGCCGCTGGGGCGGACGTCGATTCTGCGGACGGTTCCGGTGCTGTGGGGAAAGCCGACCGGGCCCTCGATGGACACGCGGCTTCCCTCGTGGACCTCGAAGTCGGTGATCAGCCGGCGTAGGTCCCTGCTGGCGTCGAGGGCGCGGCTCTGGCGTGGGGTGAGTGGTTGTGAACGTGGGGTGGTGAGGTCGTCCAGGACTGCGCGTAGCGCGATGTCGGAGGTGGGGTCGATGCGGGCCGGTATACGTGCTGATCGACCGGAGATGGCCACGAGTCCCTCGTGGCGGACGCGGTAGGGCAGGTCGAGGGCGAGCCGGTCCTGCGGGCCGGCGGGGGTGGTCGTGGCGGCGGCGGCCAGGATCTCGATCTGGAGGTCGCCTCCGGGGTCCAGCCAGCTGCGTAGCGGTGGGTCCGCGTGGTGGAGACGGCCGTAGGTGGTGGAGGGGGCGCGGGCGAGGTCGACGCGGCTGGCTCGCCAGGGTCGAAGCGCTGGGTTTCGGTCGAGCTGGCCCATTGTCACCGTCGGATAGGGGGCGACGAAGGGCAGTGCTGGTTCCGCGGTGCGTAGCCGTTCGCGCATCTGGGCGGTCAGCGGGAAACCGAGATGGCCGTCGATCTCGTGCAGGTCGGCTTCGACCTGCAGCGCCGGTGCGCGCAGCGTGGTGAACAGCTCGGCGCTGATCTGCTGGCGGCCCGGCTGTGTCAGGATGGGGCGCAGACGCCACCAGCCTGCGGGAACGGTCAGTTTCACCGGTGCGGGATCCTGGAGATAGCCCGGTGGCACCGCGTCCCGTGGCGTCATGATGCGATGCTTTCCGCGCTGACTGCCGGCTCCGGAAAGAGCCGCGGGATATGGCGCAGGGTCAGGACGGGGTCGGACGTCATCGAGAAAAAGCCCTTCGACGCGCGATACTGTGTCGCCGATGAAGTGTCGGAGCGCCAGGCGGCGGAACGCGCGCTCGCCCATCGGCCTGACGGAAATCGCTGGTGGTCAACCGTTGATGAAGGGCGGATGTTCTGGTGGGTTGGGAGATAGCGGCATCCAGATTGCGCCTGCTGCACCAGACACCGATCGGCGCCTATCCTGAGCTGGAGGCGGGAGGTTCAGCGCTCGAGGCGCTGGCGACGGTGGTACCTCGGTTCCTCGCTCCGAAGAGGCGTTCCTCGTACGTGTTCGCGCGGGGCGGTGCGGATGTAACTGGCGTCGATGTGCTGTTGTTCGGCCTGCCCGAAGCAGGTGAGGTTCACGTCGTCGGCCGAAGCTGGCTGGCGCAGCAGATGCGTGACCTGCTCCAGGCAGACAGGGCGCCGGGGTGGCACCTGCACGAGCTGCCGGAATCCACCACATCGATGTACGCCTTGTTCCCGCATCTGCCGGCGGTGGCGATCAATGTCTTGGAGAAGTACCCGTTCACCACGGTGGAGGAGCTGATAGCGGCTCCTGACCGGGGGCTGATGGACCTGCGTCGGTTGGGGACGAAAAGCGTCGCCGCGATCAGGGCGGCCTGCCAACTCCCGGCGGTGAAGGAGTTCCGTAGCGATCCGCGGCGTTCCGCTGGTTCGACGATCGGGCCGTACGCTGATCGTGTTGGTCTGGCGCATCGCATCCGGTACCGGCCGTTCCTGGAACGGCTTGCTCAGATCCCGATGCCCGCTGCCGCGATCGATCAGATCCTTGAGTCGATCAACGCCGAGTTGTTGCCCCCTGCTGATCCACGGGTGATCTCCCTCCTCGAGGCCGCTGGGGCCGATGACCTTGGGGTGTACTACCGCAGGACACACCAGCTGACCTTGCCGGGATGATGCCGTCCTGCTGTAGGGGCGATCGTGCTTCTGGCTCCTCATGGACGGCGCCAGGCACGGGCCCGCAGAGGCCGGTTACATGGGGGAGTCGGGTGAGCGGGCGCGATGGCGGGCGAGGCGGACGGCGCGGAGTCGCGCCGCCGCGGCCAGGATGGTGAGGTCCGGTGTGCCGACGGCCTTGACGAGGGTCCAGCCATCTACCAGTTCGCGGACTTCAACGAGTCCGTGGTGGGTACGGATCGCGACGACACCCTGGTGCGCGAGAGCGGCGATGAGGGTGTCGGCGGGTATTCCGGCGCTGTGGCGTGCGAGCGCGCGGCGAGCGAGATCACCGAGGTCGGCGGGCACTGCTGGACCTGACAGATCGACGAGGGTGGGCCGCCTGGCGTGATCCGGGGTGCCGTGGCGGTCGGGGGTGCTCATGGCGGCTCGAATCCTGGGATGGCGTCGGCGGGCGAGGTGTCCGGCAGATCCGCGGCGGTAGACGCCGAGGGTGAAGCGCCTGGGCCGGGTGCCTCCGGCGTTCCGTGTGTGTCGGGCCCGCTGGATGGGACAGCCGTGGTGTGCGAAGAGGCGGCGTTGGTGGTGCTTGGCTCGTCAGCGGCGTTGGGCGAGTCGGGCTCAGGGTCAGGTTCGGGTGCGGCGGGAGGCGGTGAGGAAACGTCAGGACCAGGGGGCGCCGGTAGTGGCGTGGGGGGAACGAACAAGGGTTCGTGAAGCTGGTCAGCGAGGTGACGGGCGGCGAGAGCGGCGAGGGTGATTGGAGGTTCATGGCCGGTCAGCAGGTACGGAGCCCGCGTGGCGAGGCGGTGGCGGAGCTGGTCGACGGGTTGCATGAGGGCGTGGGTGAGCAGGCGGGCAGGCACGCGAATCCATCCGTGGTGGATGTCGCCGACGGTGCTGTGTTCGGCGGTGTGGGTGATGCTGGTGGTCAGGGGTGGGGAGGCGGGCAGGACGGGTTCGCGTCCGGTGTTCTGCTGGTCGAGGGTGGCGATCAGGGCTCGCTGAGCGGCGGTGTAGGCGGCGAGGGGCTGGGGGTAGGGGCCACGCAGGAGGAGGTGGAGGTCGCTGATTTCGTGCAGGTAGCCGTACCAGGTCAGGTGGCGGGTGAGAGCCGGTTGGTCCTGGAAGGAGGTGGGGATGGCAGTAGGTAGTGCTCGGGCGGGTGGCCGGGATTCGGCGATGAAGCCGACGACGTCGCCGAGTTCGACCGGGCCGGGGCGGAATCCGCGGCCGTAGCCGGCGGGTTCCCAGGGGGCGTGCGCCCAGCCGCGCGGGTCGCCGGCATTGGGCCAGAGGGTGGCGACGCGGACGGTGCTGACGGCGTGGGGTTGGAAGGGCAGATCGATGAGGATCTGGCCACGGAGCAGGCGAAACGCGTGCAGCGGGGGATTGTCCGGCGGGGGTGGCCCGCTCATCACGGGGTTTGCGGGGGCGGCTGGTCATCGAGGTCCTCCTCGACGGACGGGTCGGGGGAGAACGGCAGGGAAACCGCACGGTCGGGTGTCGCTCGTTGTGTCAGGAGTTGGCGGATCAGCTCGTCCTTGACGGATTCCGAGCCGTCCGAGGCGGCGGTGCCCGTGGAGAGCGTGGAGATGGGCTCGGTGGCCAGCGAGGTGTCAGACGACGACACGGCGGCGGTCATTGTGGGGGTGGTGGCGGTGATGCGGCGTTGGGCGGCTTGGCGAGTGAGAGCTCGGCGTGACAGGCGGCGGCCGGTGGCGAGGGCGTGCAGGTCGGGGTCGAGGTACCAGTAGCGGCCGAACAGGTGGGCCGGCGGCAGGGTGTTGTGGATGAGCAGAGCCTGTCCGGGTGCGACCTGACGCAGCAGCGCGGCGGGCAAAAGCTCGAGGCGAGTCGGGGCCTGGGAGATGCTGCGCCGGCCGGCGGATCCGAGGGCGGCAAGGCCCGGGCTGTCAGTGGAGGTGCTGGTCTGCACGATGTGTTCCTGGCCGAGCAGGCCGCTGGCGTAGTCGAGGGTGGAGCGGTCGGACTGGCCGGCGAAGAACACCTTCGTGATCGCGTTGGAGATGACGACGTCGGCCTTCGTCCCGTAGGCGGCGTCGATCTGGGCTTTGCTCTGGTAGACGAGCAGCAGCTGGATGCCGATGCCGGCGCAGGTCGAGATGCGTCCGGGAAGGTTCTGCATCGGCCAGTTACCGGCCTCGTCGAGCACGACGAGCAGCGGCGGGTCCAGCGGGATGCCGGTGCGTCCGACCTGGGCGTAGGCCTGGCGCAGCAGGTCGTCGACGAGGCCGCCGAGGACGGGGGCGAGTCGTTCGGCGTCGTCGAGATCGGCGGACAGGTACAGGGTGTTGGTCTGCCTGCCGTCGTCGCCGGTGTCCAGGAGCCAGGCGAGGGAGAGGTGGGAGGCGGTGGCGGAGGCGGCGACGTCGGGTTCTTGCCAGGGCTGGATCATCTGGCGGGCGACCAGGTAGGTGGAGGAGACCTGTTTGCGGTCGGAGGCCCACAGACCGGTGAACGCGGCGAGGACCTGGGCGCCGTCCGCGGCGATGGTCGGGTCGAGATGGCTGGCCAGCGGGGTGAGGATCGCGCGGACCGGGTCGCGTTCCATCCCGACGACCCAGCGCACGACGGTGTCCATGCCCAGGCCCACGGTGGCCGCGCCCCAGAACAGGCCGGCGAGCAGGTCCTCGGCGGCCGAGGTCCAGAAGCTCATATCGCCGGAGCTGCCTGACGTCCACGAGGTGGCGTTGACGATGGAGCGGGCGGCGCGTCGGGCGCCGGCGAGGCTGCGTGCGCTGTCGAGTGGGGACCAGGCGGTGGTGGGCTGGCCGGTGGCCCGGGTCGGGTCGAAGACTGCGACCTCGCCGACGCGGCGGCGGCGTTCGATGGTAGCGCCGAGCAGGTCGGTCTTGACGCTCAGGGCGATGAGCGGGCCGTCCCATTCGAGGATCGCGGGAATCGCCAGCGCCGCGGTCTTCCCGCACTGGGACGGGCCGATGACGATCGTCGTGCCGCGTTGTCCGCGGCGCCGGGCGGCGCGTCGGGCCTGCCAGCGGTGGACGGTACGGTCGAGGGGACGGGTGGAGTCCTCGGTGGCGACGAGCCGGTCGCGCCGGTGTGGGCCGAGGCGGCCGAGGACCATACGTCCGCGGGTGGGGCCGGACACCCACAGTGGGAGCAGGTCGAGGGGACGGGCGAACCGGGCTTCGGGATCGATGCCGAGACGGCGCCTGCGGGCGACGCCGACGCCGGTGACCAGCAGGGTTGCCGCCAGCCCGCACAGCAGGGTCAGAACCGCGAGCGGCAGTGCGGTGCACGCCCAGTAGCCGACCGGGCCGGGTAGTTGATCGGCGACCCGGTCTGGCCAGGCGGCGGCTGGACGGCCCGGATGGGCAGCGAGCTGCGGGAGCGCGGCCAGGGTTTCGTCGCTGGTGAGGTGCAGGGGACGGTGGCCGCCGACGGCGAGGGCGGCAAGCTGGGCGCCGGCCCAGACCCCACCGGTCAGCGTGACGAGGAAAACGGCCGTGGCGGCCAGGGCGATCTCCCCGTCGAGGCCAAGCCCGGCAGCAGCGGGACCGCCTTGGCGCCCGCTCACACCGCGCCCGCCAGAATCCGATCGCCGCGAGCTGCCGGCGTTGCGGCCTGCCGCGGTGTCGTGATTGTTGTCCTGGTCGTGCGGTGCGGTGAGGGGAGGTCGAGCAGGGTGACGAGCTCGACGATGGCCCGCTGACGACGCATCCGGACCGCCCGGTCGGTGACCCGGTCCCGAACAGCGATCTCCTGAGGGCTCAGCCCGTGGACTCCCAGGTCAACGAGCAGCTGCAGGTTGCCCGGCGTCAGCCCCGCCCGCCGGGCCGCCACCAACAGATCGAGCAGCTCGACGAGGGGATCGCGGCCGATGAAGATCAGGGGGTCGGTCTGATCGGCCAAGAGCGTGAACGGCATGGGGACGGTTCGGCGGTGGGCGAGCCGGGGGCGGCCGAAAACCGCCTGTTCGGCGTCCAGCAGAACATTGATCCAGACTTTCGCGGGACGCCGCTCGACGGGATAGGTGGTCACGACGATCCACGCCGCCGCGATGAGCTCGGTGAACGCGGTGTCGAAATCCATCCGACCCGCACGGGAATGGGCCGCCGCCTTCGACACCAACGCCGGCATCATCCGCGCCATGACCACCCGCGCCGCATCCACATCCCCGTCGACGGCCGCTGTCACGAGAAAGAGCAGGCGCCGGTCCGCCAGCCCGGCCTCGACCTGGCTGCCGGTACCGCAGCCGGCCAGGATCTGCTCGAGATCTGCGAGCGGCGCGATCAAAGATGACGCGGCACGCCAGCGATCGACCGCACGGTCAGCGGGGTTGGACTGCGACCAGTCCGACCAGTCCTGCATCCAGCTGTGGAGAGCTGGCGACGTCCGACGCGGCGCGGGCGATGCGGGCTTCGAGCCCGCGAAGGTCCTGTTGTCCATGCCCGGAGGCTTCGCCGCGAGTTCCCCGCCCAGTTCCCGCGAAAGTTCCCCACAACCTTCCCGAGCAGCCATATCCGGAGGGAAGCAACATCAAGTCCTGGGTTGAGTGGGTTGAGCGACCGTGTCGCTCCCTCGGACAGAAGGTCGGCGGCATGGTTCGCGCCGATGAGGCGGGTGGGCTACTCGGGCCAAGGATCCCCGCGATATCCCCCTGTCTGAGGATGCGCACGGCAAGAAGGCCAGAGGTGCTCTACCCACAGTCGACTGTCCGGACGGGCACGGAAACATCGGCCCCAACCGCCCGCGACACGCCAGCCTCAACCCCGGCATCCTCGCTTGCCCAGCCCACGTACGATCGTCGCCCAGAACCACTGCTGACGCCCCCGCCGCGCCACCGGTGACCGCACCCCCGCCCGCCCCGTGACTGCCTCGGTCGAATCCGCCGACCGTGATCGTGCTCGCCCCCGCAATCTCGGGAAGACCCCGCGCGGTGCGACGCCTGCTGTTGTTCGCCGGTCTCGTCACCCTGTCCCACTGGTCCGGTGGAAAACAGATCGATAGAGCTCCGAAAGAGCAGGCTCATAGTGTCTTCCGGGTCACCGCCAGCACATCCGACCGCCAGTCTCTCTCCCGCGCCACGAGTTCAGGAAACCGAGATGGATTTCAGCCTGTTCTACTTCGCCAACGACAGCATCCAGCTGGGTAAAGGGGGCCGGTATGAGCTGCTGCTGGAGGGCGCCCGGTTCGCCGACGGCAACGACTTCACTGCGGTCTGGACGCCCGAGCGACATTTTCATCCGTTCGGCGGCCTGTACCCGAACCCGGCCATCGCCGGCGCCGCGGTCGCCGCGGCCACCGAGCGCATCGCGATCCGCGCCGGCAGCGTGGTGGCGGCGTTGCACCACCCGCTCCGGATAGCCGAGGACTGGGCGGTGGTCGACAACCTGTCGGCCGGCCGGGTCGGTATCTCCTTCGCCAGCGGCTGGCATCCGGTGGATTTCGCGCTCAGGCCGGACGCCTACGCAGAGCGGCGGCAGATCTTCGTCGACACCGTGGACACGGTCCGCCGACTCTGGCGGGGCGAACCGCTGGCGGTGGTGGACGGCAAAGGCGTCCGTACCGAGGTACGCACCTTTCCACCGCCGATCCAGCGCGAGCTGCCGTTCTGGATCACCACCGCCGGCAACACGGCCACGTTCGAGCTCGCCGGAAGGCAGGGTGCCGGTCTGCTCACGCACCTGCTCGGTCAGGAGCCGGACGAGCTGGCGGTCAAGATCCGCGCCTACCGGGAGGCACACCAGCAGATGCACGGCGGGGACGGGCACGTGGTCCTGATGCTGCACACTTTTCTCGGCGAGCACGATCGGATCAAGGAAGTGGTCCGCGACCCGCTGTGCGCGTATCTGAAGTCCTCGTTCAGCCTGATCTCCACCACCATCGCGCGCGGTGGCGTCACCTTCGACCCGGCCACCATCCAGGAGTCCGATGTGGACTATTTGGCCGCCCGCGGCTTCGAGCGGTTCTATGAGACCGGCGGGCTGTTCGGGCCGGTGGACCGGGCGCTGGGTCTGGTCCACCGGCTCGCCGACCTGGGCGTTGACGAGATTGGCTGCCTGGTCGACTTCGGCGTGGAGACAAAGGCCGTGCTGGACAGCCTGGACGCGCTCAGCGAGTTGCGCCGGCAGGCGGCCGGGGTGAGTCGATGAACGGTCCCAACTTCGTGCGGATGCTGACCCAGCACGCCGAGCGGGCCCCGGACCGACAGGCCGTGATCTTCTGCCGCAACAGCCTGGGCGGCGACATCGAGCAATCACTAAGCTACGCCGAGCTTGACCGCGCGGCCCGCCTGATCGCGGCCGGACTGGCTGAGTGCTGTGCTCGCGGTGACCGGGTCCTGTTGCTGTATCCGCAGGGGCTCGACTTCGTCTGCGGCTTCGTCGGTTGCCTGTACGCCGGCCTGCTGCCGGTGGTCGCGCCGCCGACCGGCGACCGGGCCAAGCTGGGCCGGATCGCGCTGATCGCCGCTGACGCCGAGATCAGCGCGATACTCACCGTGCCCGCGGAGCACGCGTCGGTTGCGGACGTCCTTGCTGCTGAAGGCCACCCGCCGGTACCGATTCTCGACATCGGCGACCTGGTGCACCCGGACACTGCGGCGCCCTGGCAACCGGTCCAGGCCGAACCGGGCGACACCGCCTTCCTGCAATACACCTCGGGCTCGACCAGTACGCCGCGCGGCGTGGTGGTCTCGCACGGCAACCTGGTGCACAACATTCGCCTGCTGCTCGCCGGCCTCGGCTGGGAACCGGGCCAGGTCTGCTGTGGCTGGATCCCGATGTTTCACGACATGGGCCTGATCCTGACCTTGCTCAGCCCGCTCTACCTGGGCACCACGACGGTGTTGCTGGCCCCCAGCGACTTCCTCAGACGCCCGTACCGGTGGCTACACCTGGTCAGCAGGTACCGGGCGACCATCACCGCCGCGCCCAACTTCGCCTACGAGCTGTGCGTGCGCCGGGTCACTGATGCCCAGCTGGCGGACCTGGACCTGGACCTGTCGGCCTGGCGGATCGCGGTCTGCGGTGCGGAACCGGTGGACGCCGGCACGTTGCGCCGGTTCGCTGACCGGTTCGCGCCGGCCGGTTTCCGACTCTCCTCGTTCGCGCCCGGTTACGGGTTGGCCGAGACCACCTTGGCGCTGTCAACCACCCATGTCGACGAACCGCCCCGGATCCGGGAGGTGGACGCCGAGCAGCTTGCCGCGCACCGGTTGGTGCCAGCAACCGGCGGCCGATCCACGGCGCTGGTGGCCAGCGGCCGGATCGGCGACAACGACGTCCGGATCATCGATCCGCAGACCCGGCAGGAGCTGCCGGACGGCCTTGTCGGCGAGGTGTGGGTGCGCGGAGCAAGCGTGACCGGCGGTTACTGGCGCCGGCCGGACCTGACCGCCGAGCTGTTCCAGGCCCGTACCGCCGGCGGGGAGACCGGCTTCCTGCGCACCGGTGACCTGGGGTGTACCGAGGACAGCTGGCTATTCGTCACCGGCCGCCTCAAGGAGGTGCTGATCGTGCACGGCCGCAATCTCTACCCGCAGGACATCGAGCGCGAGCTGTGCGGCCTACACGCGGCGTTCGGGGAGCGGACGAGCAGCGCGTTCTCGGTGCCGGCCCCGACCGAGGAGATCGTGGTGGTGCAGGAGATCCGGCCGGCAGGCCTCGCCGCGCCACTGCCGGAGCTGGCCAGTCTCGTGAAGGCCAGGCTGAGCAGCAGCCTTGGCACCAGGGTGGCCAACGTCGTGTTCGTGGCGCCTGGCCGAGTGCCGCGGACGACCAGCGGCAAACTGCAGCGCGGGCTCCTGCGGGACCGGTTCATGCGCAACGAACTGAAGGTGCTGTTCGAGGACCTGTTGCCGGAATTGCGCCGACGCTACCGGGCCAACCCGGTGGCAGGCTGAGATGCGCTACCCGCCGTATCTGGTAGCCGAACAGTTGGAAGGCCAGCTCGGTGATCCCCGGGAACCGTCCTCGGCGATCCCGCTCGCCGAGTCCGTCCGGCTGGACGAGCTGGCCGAGTTCCCGGCGGCCGCCTGTTCCCGGCTGGACCAGCTCGGCGTGCCCGCCTTCTACGTGCCGGCCCGGTACGGGGGCCGATTGACCGGCCTCGATCAGTTGCTGCAGGTGTTCCGGGCGGTGTCCCGGCGTGACCTGACCGCAGCCATAGCACACCACAAGACCTTCCTCGGCTGTGTCTCGACCTGGGTGGCCGGCGAACCGGGCGCGGCCGGGCGGTTGGCCGAACGGGTGAGGGCCGGTGCGGTCGTTGCCTGGGGCCTGACCGAGCCCGGTCATGGCAGTGATCTGCTGGCCGGCGAACTCACTGCCCGCCCGGCGCCTGGCGGGTTCCGCCTGGACGGCCGCAAGTGGCTGATCAACAACGCCACCCGGGGCGAGTTGATCACGGTGCTGGCCCGCACGGACCCGGCCGGCGGCCCACGCGCCTTCAGTTCGTTGCTCGTGGACAAGCGGCGGGTGCGCGGCTGTGCACCGCTGCCGGCCGAACCGACGCTGGGCATCCGGGGCGCTGACATCAGCGGGCTCAGCTTCAGCGGCACCGTGGTCGGGCCGGATGCCCTGATCGGCCCGCTCGGCGGTGGCCTGGAAATCACCCTCCGGTCGCTGCAACTGACCCGGACGCTGTGTGCCGGGCTGACCCTGGGTGCCCTGGATCGCGGCCTGCGAATCGGCACCGGCTTCGCTCTGGCCCACCGGATGTACGGTCGCGTGCTGGCCGAACTGCCGCAGTCGGCCCGGATGCTCACCGAGACCTACGCCGACGTGCTGCTGTGCGAGGCGCTCGGCACCTTCGCCGCTCGCAGTGCGCACGGCCTGCCCGGCGAGCTCAGCATCGGCTCGGCGGTCAGCAAGTACCTGGTGCCGACCGTCGGCGAGCGCGCGCTCGGCCGGCTCGGTCAACTGCTCGGCGCTCGCGCCTTCCTGCGGAACACGTTCGCCGACGGGGTGTTCCAGAAGGTTGAGCGCGACCACCGGATCGTCGGCATCTTCGATGGCAGCACGGTGGTGAACCTGGTGAGCCTGATCACCCAGTTCCCGGTGCTGGCCCGGGCCAGCACCGCCGGGGCGCACGATCAGGCCGCGTTGCACGCGACCAGCCGACTGGCCGAGCCGCTGCCGGGCTTCGACCCGTCCGGGTTGCAGCTGTTGGCCCGCGGCGGTGACTCGGTGCTGGCGGGGCTGCCGGCGGCGGCGGCGCGAGCGGCTACCTGCGCCGCCCAGGGCGAGCTGGCCGCGGAGACCGCGACGGCCGCCGCCGAGCTGGCCAGCCTGGCCGAGCAGCTGCACGTCGAGCTCGCCGCCCAGCGCCCGGTCGCCCGGAACCTCCCGCCGGCCGCGTTCGACCTGGCCGAGCGGTACTGCTGGATCTATGCCGGGGCTGCCTGCCTGCACCTGTGGCTGGCCAACCGGGATCGGCTGGATCTGGTGCCTGACCTGTGGCGGCAGGGCCGGTGGCTGGCCGCCTGCCTGGGCCGGGTCCTGGCCCAACTGCTGCCGAGCACCGGCGAGGACGGCGAAACGGTGTTGGACGAGCTGCTGCCGACACTGCTGTGCCAGTATCGCCAGGGCCAGCTGTTCTCGCCGCTGCACTGCCAGCTTGCCGAGGCGGCGCCGGTATGACGGCGCTCGATCAGCCGGCGCTGCCGGCGGACGGCGCGCCGCGCGGTAGCTCGCCGGCCAGCGTGCGGTGCGGGCCGCCGTCCCCCCTGGACCTGACGGAGCTGGAGCGCCGCCTCGGCGATCCCACCGACGCCGCCAACCCGATCGGCCCGCCAGCGGTGCTGGTCGCGGACGAGCAGGCCGAGCTGCTGGCCGCCGGCACCGCGTTACTCGACGAATACTGCCTGAACGCCGAGTTCGTGCCGACCCCGCTGGGCGGCCGGCTGCATCAGGTGGACCGGCTTGGGCAGATCGGCCGGGCCATCTTTCGCCGCGACACCACCATGGGACTTGCCTACGGCCTGACCAACTACATCGCCGCCGCCACCGTGTGGACCGACGGCACCACCGAGCAGCAGCGCTGGCTCGCCGAGCTGCTGCTGGATAACCGGCGGGCGGCGGCAGCCTACACCGAGCTGTCGCACGGCAACGACTTCACCCGCAACGAGCTCACCGCCCGCCGCAGCGGCGACCGGTGGCTGGTGAACGGTCGCAAGGAGCTGGTGAACAACGCCGGCAGGGCGGACGCGATGCTGCTGTTCGCTCGTACCGGGGACACACCGGGCAGCCGCAGCCACTCGCACCTGCTGCTGGACCTGACCGCGTTGCCGGCCGGCAGCGTCCGCCCGCTGCCGAATTTCCCGACCGTGGGGGTGCGTGGTTGCCATCTGGCCGGCATCGAGTTCCGCGACTGCCCGGTGCCCCACGACGCGGTGGTCGGCGCCGTGGGCGGTGCGATGGAGACGGTGCTGCGGGCTTTCCAGAGCACCCGCGGCTCGCTGCCGAGCATGGCCGTCGGCGTGCTGGACAGCCAGCTGCGGCTGGCCACCGCATTCAGCTTGCGGCGCAGGCTGTTCGACCGCCAGCTGGTTGAGCTGCCCGCGACCCAGGCGGTACTCACCACGGCGTTCACGGATCTGCTGATCTGCGACGCGCTGTCCTCGGTGGTCGCCCGGTCCCTGCACCTGCTGCCGGACCAGACCAGTGTGTCCACCGCGGCTGCAAAGTACCTGGTGCCCAAGGTGCTCGCTGAGGCCGACCGTCGGCTGGCGGTGCTGCTCGGCGCGCAGTCCTACCTGCGTAGAGGACCGTTTGCGATGTTCGTTAAGAACAGCCGCGACCTGCAACTTCTTACCTTTGGTCACGCCAACGCCACCGTGTGCCAGGCAACCATGATCCCGCAGCTGGCCCGGCTGGCCGAGCGCAGCTGGTTGCGGGCGGATCCCGCGCCGGCCGAGCTGTTCGACCTGGCCACGGTCCTCCCAGCGCTGGACTACCGCAGGCTCGAGTTGACCGCCCGCGGCCAGGACAGCGTGACCGCGGAATTCTCCGCGCTCACCGCCGAAACCGCACCGGAGGAGCCACTGGGCCGGCTGGCCCGGACGCTGCGATCCGAACTCGGCCAGCTCGGCGAGCAATGCCGTGAGCTGCCCGGCCGGCACCGCACGGTGGTCGCAGGCCGAGCCGGATTCCTGCTGGCCGACCGGTACGCCATCCTGCTTGCCGCCGCCAGCTGCATCGGCATCTGGCGGCAAGCCCGGGGCGGTCCGGATGCGTTCCTGCGCGAACCGGCCTGGCTGCAGGCCGCGCTGGCCCGGCTGGGCGGGCGGCTCGGCCTTGCCACCGGCGGCGTTGACCACCAGCCGCTGTTCACCGAGCTGCTCCGCCGGCACGGCGAGCAGCGCACCTTCGACCTGGCATCGCTCCAGCTCGGCACGGGGCACCGCGAGCCGTTGACCTTGCCCATCGCAACCGGAGGAGATCGTGATGACCAAGCTGGAGCGGATACCTGAGTCGGCGGCCATCACCGCGTGGCTGACCGGGCGCGTCGCCTACTACCTGGAGCGTGAGCCGGACCAGATCGCCCCGGACGCGCCGTTGGTCGGGCTCGGCCTGGACTCGGTGTACGCGCTGACCCTGTGCGGCGACATCGAGGACGAGTACGGCCTGCCGGTGGAGACCACGCTGGCCTGGGACTACCCCACCGTCTCGGCGATCACCGAGTTCCTGCGATCCGAACTCTCCGCCGGCGAGACCGCCGGCCGATGAGGCGGCCCTCTCCGTTGGCGGTCGGCCAACAGGCAATGTGGTTGCTGAATCAGCTTCATCCCGACAGCAGCGCCTACACCATCCTGAACGCGACCCGGGTCCGCAGCGAGCTCGACCTGCCGGTGCTGGCGCGCGCGCTGGCGCACCTGCTGGTCCGGCACGACTGGCTGGCCTCGACCTTCGACGAGGTGCACGGCCAGCCCTGCCGGTTCCCCCTCGACCCGCAGATGATCCGCCTGGACGTCCGCGATGTCGGCCCGGTCACCGAGCAGGAACTGTATGCGCAGGTGCGTGCGCTGGCCCGGCGGCAATTCGCGCTGGCCACCGAGGCGCCGTTTCGGATCAGCCTGCTGCGCCGGACGCCGGCCGACACCGCGCTGGTGCTCACCTTCCACCACATCGTGGCCGACGCCACGTCGCAGGCGCTGGTGCTGCGCGACCTGCTGGACGGTTACGCCCGATTGCTGGCCGATCCCACCTCGGCACCGGAGGTACCCAGGTCCGGTTATGCCGAGTACGTCCAGGCCGAGCAGGCGTTGCTGGCATCACCCCGCGGTGCGCGGATGGCCCGCTACTGGCGGCAGCTGCGCACTGGCGCCGAAACGGCCACCCTGCCGACCGACCGGCCCCGGCCGCGGCTGTCGGCCCGGTCCGGCGCCAGCTGCCTGATCGGGCTGCCGCCGGCCGCCGGCTCCGGGGTGCGCCGGGCCGCTGAGCGGCTCGACGTGACCCCGTTCGCGTTGCTGCTCGGGGTGTTCCAGGTGTTGGTGCACTGCTATACCGGCAGGCAGGCCCAGGTGCTGGCCTGCAACGCCTCCAACCGCACCAGCCCGGCCACCCGCGAACTGGTCGGCTACCTGGTGAACCCGCTGCTGGTGCGCTTCGAGATCGGTACGACCAGCACCTTCACCGAGGTGATCCGGCTCGCCCAGCGGCAGATCCTGACCGGACTGGCCAACATCGGCTACCCGACCATGCTGGACAACGGGCACCCCGGTATGCAGGCGCCGAACCTCGCCTTCACCCTGATAGCCGTGGATCGGCTGCGCCCGCACCTGCCGTTCGCACCGTCCGGTGGTGTGCTCGGTCCCGAGGTGAGCTACCGCGGCCTGCGTCTGACCAAGATCGACCTGCCGCACATGGAGGGCCAGTTCGATCTGAACGCCGAGGTGCGCCTGGACGGCGACCAGCTCTCGGTGGTCTTTCGCTACGACGTCGAGCTGTTCGATCACGCCACGGTGGCCCGGTTCGGCACCAGCTTTGCCCGGCTGCTGGGCACCGCGCTCGCTGACCTGGACGCCCGGGTCGGCCGGGTGTCGCTGTTGGACCATGCCGAGTTGCAGCAACTGGCGACGTTCGGGTCCCGATTGCCGACCGCGGCGGCGGCGCCCACGTTGACCGGCTACCCGGCAGGTGCCGGGCCCTCCCGGGCGGCCTACACCGGAGTGCTGGCCGCGATCGGGCAGACCCCGCTGGTCCGGCTGCACCACCTGTGGCCGCAATCCGGGCACCGGGTCTTCGCCAAGCTCGAACAGGCCAATCCGGGTGGCAGCATCAAGGACCGGTCGGCAGCCTCGATGCTGCTCGGCGCCATCGAGCGAGGCGAGGTGGTGTCCGGGCGATCGGTGGTGATCGAGTCCAGTTCCGGCAACCTGGCGATCGGGCTGGCTCAGATCTGCCGCTATCACGGCATCCGGTTTATCTGCGTGGTGGACGCCAAGACCACGGCACACAACCTGGCGATACTTCACGCCTACGGCGCCGAGATCGAGGTGATTACCGAGCCGGACGCCGATACGGGAGAGTACCTGCCGGTTCGTTTGCGCCGGATTCGCGAGCTGGTGGCCAGCACCCCGGACGCATTCTGCCCGAACCAGTACGCAAATCCACTCAACCCGGCCGCGCACGCACAGACGATGGCCGAGATCATCGAGGCGCTGGACGGCGAACCGGACTACCTGTTCCTGGCGACCAGCACCACCGGCACCCTGCGTGGCTGCGCCTCCTATCTGCGCTCGCAGGGCCTGCGCACGACAGTGGTCGCGGTGGACGCGGTGGGCAGCGTGCTATTCGGTCAGCCGCCGCGGCGCAGGTTGCTACCCGGTCACGGCGCGTCGATCCGACCGCCCCTGCTGCAACCGGAGGCCGCCAGTCGGATCGTGCATGTCGATGACCGCGAGTGTGTGCTGGGCTGCCGCCGGTTGATGCACGCCGAGGCGATCCTGGCCGGCGCCTCGTCCGGCGCGGTGGTGGCTGCCGCCGATCGGCTCGTCGCCGAGCTGGCACCGGATTCGACAGTGGTGCTGCTGCTAGCCGATGGCGGCGACCGATACCTGGACACGGTCTATTCCGATGACTGGGTGCAGCGCCAGTTCGGTGACCTGGGCGGCGCCTGGCTGCTGCCACCGGCCGGCCTGGCCTTGCAGACCACATGACCTGGCTAGCGAAATCCCAACCCCGAGCGAGGAACAAAGATGACTGAGAACAACACTGACGACCGCACCTACCTGGTGGTTCGCAACCACGAGGAGCAGTATTCCATCTGGCTGGCCGACCGTGAGTTGCCGGCCGGCTGGGATGCGGTCGGCTTCTCGGGCCCAAAGCCCGACTGCCTGGCCCACATAGGTGAGGTGTGGACCGACATGCGCCCGCTCAGCCTCCGCCGCCGGATGGAACAGGATGCCGTCGGCGGCTAGTAGCGGGCTTTCTCCGCAGCGTCCAGCCATTTCTCCCGCACGAGAGCCTTTGAGGTTGATGACCACCGACCTGACGGCCATCCCCGCCGCCGACCGGCCCGGCGAGCAGCCCCACCACGCTGGCCACCAGCAGGGCCTAATCGAGTTGATCGCCCGGCAGGTGCGCATGCGGCCGGCCGCGGTGGCGGTCGAGAGCGAGCACGAGCGCTGCAGCTACGCCGAGCTGGACGCCCGGGCCAATCGGCTGGCGCACCGGCTGCAAGCCCTGGGCGCCGGGCCGGATCGCCTGGTCGCGATCTATGCCGAGCGCAGCGTGCACCTAGTGGTGTCGCTACTGGCGATCTGGCGGGCCGGGGCCGGCTACCTGCCGCTGGACCCGGCCCATCCGGCGGGGCGCACGAGGTACCAGCTGGCCGACAGTCGCGCGCCGATCGTGCTCACCGACTCGGCCTCGGCCGCGGAGCTGGCGGCGATCGCGGCCACGGCCGGGGTGGACAGCGACGTAGTGGTGATGGACCGGCTGGACCTGCCCGCCGAGCCGACCAGCTCACCGCCGCTGCCGGACTGGCCGGACCGTCTTGCCTACGCGATCTACACCTCCGGTTCGACCGGCCAACCAAAGGGCGTGCTGATCAGCCATGCGGGCATCGCCAATCGGGTGTGCTGGGCTGTCGAGGCGCTGCAGCTGACGGCCGCCGACCGGGTGCTTCAGAAGACCGGCCTGAGCTTCGACGCGGCCGGCTGGGAAATTTTCGCGCCACTGATCATAGGTGGCACCGTCGTGCTCGCGCCGCCCGGCGCCGAGCGGGATCCCGCCGCCCTGGTCCGGGCCATCGGGCAGCGCGCTGCCACCGTACTGCAGGTGGTGCCCTCGGTGCTGCGGCTGCTGGTCGCCGAGCCCGGGTGGAGTGGGCTGACCAGCTTGCGGGTGCTCTGCTCCGCCGGTGAGGCCCTGCAGGCCGAACTGGTCGACACGGCGACCGCATCGCTGCCCGCGCGGCCGGCGGTGTGGAATACCTATGGCCCGACCGAGTGCAGCATCGACGTCACCGCCGCCCTGGCCGAGCCGGGTCAGGCACGCGGGTCAGTCCCGATCGGCCGGTCGCTGCCGGGCATTCGGATCTTCCTGCTGGACGAAGAGGGCCTGCCGGTGCCGATCGGGGTGCCCGGCGAGCTGCAGGTGAGTGGCATCGGGCTGGCCCGGGGCTACCTCGGCCGGCCGGAGCTGACTGCCGAGCGGTTCCTGCCCAATCCGTACGGCCAGCCCGGCGATCGGCTCTATCGCACGGGGGACCTGGCCCGCTGGCGTGCCGACGGTAGCCTGGAGTACCGGGGCCGGATTGACCAGCAGATCAAGGTGAACGGCGTCCGGATCGAGCCGGCGGAGATCGAGGCCACACTGCTGGCCCATCCGCAGGTGACCGGGGCGCTGGTCAGCAGCACGACCACCGACAGTGGCGACACCCGGCTGGTTGGTTACGTGGTCATCGCCGGCGCCAGCGGCGACCCGGTGCCCGTACCGGCCGATCTGCCGGCCTTCCTGCGAGATCGGTTGCCCGAGGCGATGGTGCCCGGCATTCTGCTCGGGCTGGCCGCGTTTACGTTGCTCCCGAATGGAAAAATCGATCGGCAGGCGCTGCCCTGGCCGGGGGGTGCGGGCGACGGCCGGCGGCCCTACCTGGCACCGCGCACGGCCGGAGAGCAGGCCGTCACCGAGATCTGGTCGCAGCTGCTTGGCGTGGACCGGATTGGGGTCTACGACGACTTCTTCCAGCTCGGCGGCACGTCACTGCACCTGACCCGGCTGGCGTCCCGGCTGCGGGCCGCCTCGGCCGGCGGGGAGATCCCGCTGCGCGGGTTGTTCACCGCCGCCACCGTGCAGGCTCAGGCCGAGCTGCTGGGCAGCGCACCGGCCGACCGCCCGGTGCTGGCGCTGCCGGCCGGCCAGCAGCCGCCGCTGTCCTTCGGCCAGCAGCGGCTGTGGTTCCTGGACCGGCTCGATCCCGGCGGCGCGGAGTGGGTGAGCCCACTGTTTCTGAAGCTACCGGAACCGGCCGAGGGCGCCGCCGAGCCGATCGTGCAGGCGGCGCTGGATGCGCTGGAGCTGCGCCATGAGTCACTGCGCACCCGCTACCTGCCCAGCCCGACGGCTGGCAGCGACCCGGTGCCGGTGATCGCGCCCGCCGGACGGGTCGAGCTCACCGTCGCCGACACCGATCGGGACGGCCTGGCCTCGCACATCGGTGCGCAACTGGCGCGGGGATTCGACCTGGAGACCGGCCCGATCTGGCGCGCGCTGCTGGTCCGGGTCGCCGGCGAGCGGCCGCTGGTGCTGGTGTCCATGCACCACATCGCCTGCGACGGCTGGTCCTCAGCGATCCTGGAACGGGAATTCGCCCAGCTGTGCCAGGGCCTGCACGACGGGGTACCGGCGCAGTTGCCGCCGCTGGCGCTGCGCTATGCCGACTTTGCTGCCTGGCAGCGCCAGCACCTCACCGAGGCGGAGCTCGCACCTGACCTGGCCTCCGCCCGCGAGCAGCTGGCCGGCCTGCAGCCGCTGCCGTTGCCGACCGACCGGCCGCGCGGCGCCGAGCGCGACCATCGCGGCGCCGTGCACGCCTTCAGCCTGCCACCCGCGCTGACCGCCGGGGTGGAGGCACTCGGCAGGCGGCATGCGGCTACCCCGTTCATAACCCTGCTCACCGGCTTCGCCGCGCTGCTGGCGCGATACACCCAGCACTGGGACGTCCCGATCGGCACTCCGGTGGCCGGCCGGATCCGCCCAGAAACCGAGAACCTGGTCGGCTTCTTCCTGAACTCGTTGGTGCTGCGCTGCCGGCTGCATGCCGAGCAGAGCTTCACCGCGGCGCTGGAACAGGTTCGGATCATGGCCACCGAGACCTTCAGCCACCAGAACCTGCCGTTCGAGCGCCTAGTGGACGAGGTCGGCGGCGAGCGGGCGCTGTCCCGGACGCCGCTCTACCAGGTCGCCTTCGACCTGCACGATGACCAGCTCACCTCCAGCGGTGCCGACCTCGAGGACCTGGGCACCTTCGCTGCGGCCTGGCGGATCGCCAAGACCGACCTGACCCTGTTCATGCGACGCCGACCGGACGGCAGCATGCTTGCCATGTTCGAGTACGCCACCTCGCTGTTCGACCCGTCCACCGTGCAGGGGTTGGCCGAGCACTTCGTCCGGCTGTTGACCGCCGCGGTGGCTGACCCGGCCTGCCGGCTCGCCGAGTTGCCCGTGCTGGATCCGGCCGCCGAACATCGGCAGCTGGTGGAGTGGAACCGCACCGAGCCGCAACCAGCCGGCCCGGCCACCGTGCTCGCCGCGATCGAGGCGCAGGCCCGCAGCCGGCCGGCCGCCATCGCACTGCGGGCGGGCGCGGCTTCGATGACCTTTGCCGACCTGGATGCCCGGGCTGACCAGCTCGGCCGGCTGCTACTCGCGCAGGGTGCGCCGAGCCTGGTCGCGGTGCTCGCCGAACGCGGGGTCCAGCAGCTCGTGGGCTTCCTCGGCTGCTGGAAGGCCGGCGCCGGCTACGTCCCGCTGGAGGCGTCGCAGCCGCGCGAGCGGACCATGGCAATCCTGGCCGAGGCCGGCATCAGGGTGGTGCTCACGACGGCCCGGCTCGCCGATCAGCTGCGGGACTTCCCGGGGACCGTCCTGCGGCTGGACGAACCGCCATCCGCGCCGCCGGCACCACTGCCCGGGGCGAGCCCGTCCGAGGTCGCGTACGTCATTTTCACCTCCGGTTCGACCGGCGTCCCGAAGGGCGTGGTGGTCACGCACGACGGGCTGGTCAACCACCTCAGCTGGGCGGCCCGCACGTTGGCCGGTCGAGGCCAGGGCGGCTCGGCGCTGTTCTCCTCCGCGGCGTTCGACCTGGTGGTGTCCACCATCTATGCGCCACTGATGGCCGGCCAGACGGTGCACCTGGCGCCGCCAGACCTGCCGCTCGACCGCCTCGGCGGCTGGCTGGTCGAGCAGGGGCCGTACAGCTTCCTCAAGTTGACCCCGGGCCACCTGGAGATCCTGACCGCACAGCTCACCGACCAGCAGGCCCGAGAGCTGGCCGAGGTGGTGCTGGTGGCCGGTGAGGCGCTACCGGCCGCGCTGGCCGGCCGTTGGTTGGCGCTGCTCGGTCCGGGCCGGCTGGTGAACGAGTATGGGCCGACCGAATGCACCGTGGGAGCGAGCACGTTCGCCATCGACGCACCGTCCCCGACGCCGGTGGTGCCGATCGGTCGGCCGCTGCCCGGACTGCGGATGTACGTGCTAGACGGCGAGCTCAGGCCGTCCCCGGTGGGCGCGGTCGGTGAGCTGTACATCGCCGGGCCCGGGGTGGCCCGCGGTTACCTGCATCGTCCCGACCTGACCGCCGAGCGGTTTCTGCCCGACCCGTACGGGCCGCCCGGCACCCGCCGTTACCGCAGCGGCGATCTGGTCCGGCAACTGCCGGACGGCGCCGTCTGCTTCCTCGGCCGGGCCGATCTGCAGGTCAAGGTGCGCGGCTTCCGGGTCGAGCTGGACGAGATCCGGCTTGCGCTGGCGAGCCATCCGGCAATCGCCGAGGTGTGCGTGCTGTCCGACAGCGCGGTGGCGGTCCGGATTCTCGCCGGTTACGTCCCGACGCCAGGGCAGTCACCGGCCGAAAGCGAGCTGCGGGCGTACTGCCGAGATCGGCTGCCGGATTACATGGTGCCCGCCGCCTTCGTCGAGCTTGCTGCCATTCCGTTGAACCAGAACGGCAAGGTCGATCGGGTTGGCCTGCTCGCGAGGCTGACCCGCGGCGCCGGGGCGGCCGGTGCAGCTGACCGGGCGCCGCGCACCGATGCTGAGCTGCGGGTCGCGGCGCGGTGGGCCGAACTGCTCGGCCGCGAGGTGGGCGTGCACGAGAACTTCTTCACCGCCGGCGGAAACTCGATCCTGACGATCCGGTTGATGTCGCTGTTGCAGCAGGACTTCGATGTTTCCCTCGACATACGGATCATCTTTGCCGGCCCGACCGTCGCCCACCTGGCGCAGTCGATCGAGGACCGGATCCGCGACGAGATCGACCAGCTTTCCGATGAGCAGGTCGCCGATGAGCTCGCCTCGAAGGATCAGAACGCATGACGCTGAACACGCCAGCCGAGCAGCCCGCGCATACCGGTTCCGGGCAGCCACGACCAGCCGGCGCCCGGGAGGAGCTGCTGCGCCGCCGGCTCGCCGGTCATCGCCCGAGCCAGCAGGCCGGCGTCCGCCGAGCCGATCGCAGCCGGCCGCTGGCACTGTCGGCCGGCCAGCAGCAGATGTGGTTCCTCAACCAGCTGGAGCCGGACAGCCCCGAGTACCTGGTTCCGATCGCACTACGGTTGCACGGGCACCTCGACGTGCCCGCGCTGCGCGGGGCGGCTGAGCACGTGGTTGCACGGCACGAGATCCTGCGAACCCGGTATGCGATGAGCGCCGGCGTGCCGGAGCAACTGGTCGATCCGGCCGGCCCGGTCGACTTCCAGGTTGTCGACGTCAGCGACATCAGCCGGGCAGACCGGGACGATCGTGCCCGCACCCTCGTCGCGCAGCAGGCCGACCTGCCCTTCGATCTGGCCGAGCAATGGCCGATCCGGCTGCGGGTCCTGCGGCTGGGGGCCCACGACCACCTGCTGGTCGTGGTTTTCCACCACATCGCCTGCGATGCTTGGTCAACGGTGCTGTTCGCTGAGGAGCTGAGCGCGTCCTACGCCGCCGCACTGGCCGGCCGACAGGCCGAGCTGCCCGAGCCGGAGCTGCAGTACGCCGACTATGCGGCCTGGCAGCAGGGTCCGGATGAGCTGTCCGCGCAGACCAGCCACCTGGCATACTGGTGCCAGAAGCTGGCCGGCATCCGCCCGCTGGAGCTGGCCACCGACCGGCCGCGGCCGGCTCTGCGCAGCCCGGAGGGGTCTGCGATCGCGTTCGAGCTGCCGGCCGCACTGGCCGAGGGAGTTCGCCGGTTCGCCGCCGACCGGCAGCGCACTCCGTTCCAGGTGCTGCTCACCGCCGAGCACGCGCTGATGGCCCGCTACACCGGCGGCAGCGACATCACCATCGGTACCGTGATGTCCAGCCGCAGCAGGCCAGAACTGCAACGCCTGTTCGGCTACGGCATCAACAGCGTGGCGGTGCGCGCTGCCTGGGCCGGCGACCTGCGGCTCGGCGAGCTGTTCGACCTGGTTTCCGAGGCGGTCCTCGACGGCCTGGCCCACCAGAGCGTGCCGTTCGCTCGGCTGGCCGAGGTCCTTCAACCGGAGCGGGATCTCTCCCGGACGCCGCTGTTCCAGATCGCGTTCACCCTGCACGAGCCACGCGCCAGCGCATACGTCCTCCCTGGGCTCAGCGTGACCACCTTTGAGGAGGTGGCCAGCCCGATCGCCCGCTTCGATCTGACCCTGCAGGTCGAAGACCGGCCGGACGGCTCGTTCGGCGGCCGGTTGGAATATGCGACCAGTCTGCTCGACGCCGCGACAGTGCGGCGGATGGTCGGGCACTATCTGCGGTTGCTCACCGCCCTGGTCGAACAACCCGAACGGCGGCTGGCCGACGTCGAGATGCTGGCGGAGTCCGAACGAGCGGTGCAGCTCGCGGGACCGGTCGACCCGGGCCGTGACGATCCGGGTGCGGTGCACGAAGCGTTCCAGGCCCAGATGCGGCGAACCCCCGACGCGGTGGCCGTGACCTTCGACGGAACCCAGCTGAGCTATGCCGAGCTGAACCGCCGGGCCAACCGGATCGCGCATCGGCTGCGCGAGCTCGGCGTCGGGCGGGAGCAGCTCGTCGGGGTCTGCCTGGACCGCGGCTTGGACCTGCTGCCGGCGCTGCTCGGCGTGCTGAAGGCCGGTGCCGGCTACCTGCCGCTGGATCCGATCAACCCCGCCGACCGGCTCACCTACATGCTCACCGACTCGGCCGCCCAGGTGGTGATCACCAGTGCCGGCCGGGCTGAGCTGATCGGTGCGCCCGGCATTCGGCTGCTGGTCCTCGACACCGACACCGGGCTCGCCGGCCAGGCCGAGCACGACCCGGACCTGCCGGCCAGCCCGGATCAGCTCATCTACACCATCTACACCTCCGGCTCCACTGGCCGGCCGAAGGGGGTCTGCCTGACCCACCGCAATGTGCTGCGGTTGCTGCACACCGCCGATCGGCACTATGACTTCAGCGCCGCTGACGTGTGGCCGCTGTTCCACAGCTACGCCTTCGATGTCTCGGTCTGGGAGATGTGGGGCGCCCTGCTGCACGGTGGCCGGCTGCTGGTCATCGACGCCGAGCTGGCTCGCTCTCCCGAGGACCTGCTGCACCTGCTGGCGGTGGAACACGTCACCGTGCTCAACCAGACCCCGTCGGCGTTCCGGTCGCTGATCGCGGCGAGCAGCGCGGCGCCGCGGCTTGCCCTGCCGGCGCTGCGCGGCGTGGTGTTGGCGGGTGAGCGGCTGGACGCTGCCGAGCTGCGCAGCTGGGTTGACCGTTTCGGCTACCAGCAGCCACGGCTGCTGAACATGTACGGCATCACCGAGACCACCGTGCACAGCACCTTCCACCAGGTCGGACCAGCCGATCTGGAAGTCGGCGCGCCCAGCGCGGTGGGCTACCCGCTGGCCGACCTTGCGGTGTACCTGCTGGACGCCACCGGCCTGCCCGTCCCGCTCGGCGTGCCCGGCGAGATCCATGTGGCCGGCCCGGGGGTGGCGCGCGGCTACCTGAATCGGCCGGGGCTGACCGCCGAGCGGTTCCTGCCCGACCCGTTCGGGCCGGCCGGTTCGCGGATGTACCGCAGCGGCGACCTGGCCCGCCGGTCGGCCGATGGCAGGCTGCAGTTCCTGGGACGGATCGATGATCAGGTCAAGATCCGCGGCTACCGGGTCGAGCTGGGTGAGATCCAGGCCGCACTGCTGAGGCACCCGCAGCTTGCCGACGCGGTGTTGCTGCTGCGCGAGGATGTGCCGGGAGCGCCGGAACTGGTCGCCTATCTGGTGCCCGAACCGGGCCACTCGGCGCCCGAGCCGGCCGAGTTGCGCGCGCTGCTCGGCCGGGATCTGCCGCCCTACATGGTGCCGGCCGCCTTCGTCGCGCTGGCCGCCCTCCCGCTGACGGTGAACGGCAAGCTCGACAAGCGCGCGCTGCTCCCGCCGAGCGGCGCGGACCGCCGGTCGGCGGCCGCGTTCGTCTCGCCGCGCAACCCGCTCGAACAGGCACTTGCCGACGTATGGGCAGCGGAGCTCGGACTGGACCGGGTGGGTGTGCACGACGGCTTCTTCGACCTCGGCGGCGACTCGCTGCGCGCGGTGGCACTGATCGGTACGCTCCGTAACGCCGGGTATGACCTGGCCGTACGCGACATCTTCACCGCTGCGACGGTGGCTCGGCTGGCCGAGCTGGTTGCCGCTCGGCCGGCTGCCGCCGCGTCGCTGCGGTTCGTCCAGCCCTTCGCGTTGATCGGTGACGCCGATCGGGCCCTGTTGCCGGCCGGGATCAGCGATGCCTATCCGGTGTCGCAGATGCAGCTCGGCATGGCGCTGGAAATGACCAGCGCGACCGGCCGCAACAACTATCACAATGTGACCACCTTCCGGATCCGGGAGGAGCGCCGGTATAGCCACGAGGCGCTGGTTGCGGCGGCGGTGACGGTGACCGCCCGGCACGAGGCGTTGCGCACCTCCCTGGAGCTGGAGCGATACTCGCTGCCCCTGCAGTTGGTGCATGCCAGCGCGGAGCTGCCGACCGGATGGCAGGACCTGTCCGGCGCCGACCCGGAGGCCGCCGACCGGGCGATCCGTGCCTACATGGCCCGGGAGCGGGCCAACCGGTTCGACCTCACGAAGCCTTCCTTGATCCGGTTGTTCGCCCACGACACCGCCGATGGCGGCTGGTGGCTGTCGATCACCGAATGCCACCCGATCCTGGAGGGCTGGAGCCACCACTCGCTGTTGATGGAGGTGCTGGCGGAGTACCGCCAGCTGCTGGACGGCCGGCCGGCAGCCGCGATCAGCCGGCCCGAGGTCCGGTTCGCCGATTTCATCGCGGCCGAGGCCGAGTCGCTCGCCGACCCCGCCGACCGCAGCTACTGGCAGGCGGTGGTGGCCGCCTTCCCGGCCGTCGGGCTGCCCGTCGGCTGGGGCGGCAGTCCTGGATCCGCCCTGGCGAGCGTGCAGTCAGAGGTGTCGATCGCCGACCTGGAGCTGCCCCTGCGGCAGTTCGCCGGTGCGGCTGGGGTGTCGCTGAAATCGGTGCTGCTGATGGCGTACCTGACGGTGCTCGGCCAGACCAGCGGCCTAGACCGGTTCTCGGCCGGCCTGGTGTGCGACGCCCGGCCGGAGCTGCCGGGTGCCGATCGGGTGTACGGCATGTACCTGAACACCGTGCCCTTCCCAGTAGATCGGGCGGCGGGCAGCTGGCGCGAGCTGGCCCAGCGGGTGTTCGCCACTGAGGGCGAGCTGTGGGGGCACCGCCGGTTCCCGCTGTCGGAGATCCAGCGGCTCGCCAACCGGCCGCGGTTGCTCGACACCTACTTCAACTACCAGGACTTCCGCCAGGTCGACCTGGGCCTGGTGGACTACCTGGCCAGCATCGATGACAGCCCGACCGAATTCGGCCTGTCGGTTTCCACTCGAGCCGGCTTCGTGGTTTTCACCGGTTCCGCCGAGGTGTTCTCGGTCGACGGGATCGCCCGGCTGGCCACCTGGTTCCGCCGGGTGCTGGAAGCGGCGGTGCGCGACCCGGCCGGCTCGTGCCGGCACCTGCCGCACACCGAGACCGAGCGGGCGACGGCGCTGGCCGTCGGCCGGGGCATCGAGCGGGCGCTGCCCGACGGTGACCTGCTGGAACTGATCAGTGCCCGGTGCGTCGCCCGGCCGGAGGTGATCGCGGTGCAGGGCGAGCCAGGCGTGCTCGCCGGTGCCGAGCTGAGCTACGGCGAGCTTGCCGATCAAGCCGGTCGGCTGGCCAGCGTGCTGGTCACCGCCGGCGTCCGGACGGGCGATCTGGTGGCGGTGCTGCTGGCCCGCAGCACCGACCTGCCGGTGGTGCTGCTGGCCATCCAGGCCGCCGGGGCCGGCTACCTGCCGCTGGACGCCAGCTGGCCGGCCACCCGCCTGGCCGCGGTGCTAGCTGATGCGGCGCCTGCGCTGCTGCTCACCGATGCGGCCGCGGCCAGCATCGGTGAGCAGCCAACGATGCAGCTCGCAGAGGTGGCCCGCGAGGTCACCGCCGCCGCACCCCTCCCGCTGGACGTCGCCGCCCACTCCCTGTCCGTCGCCTACGTCCTCTACACCTCCGGGTCCACCGGCCAGCCCAAGGGCGTCGCGGTCACCCGGGCCGGGCTGCTGAACCTGCTGTTGTCGATGCGCGATTGTCTCGGCGGTGATCCGGCCACCGAGGTCTGGTTGGCCGCCACCTCGGTGTCCTTCGACATCTCCGGCCTGGAACTCTGGCTGCCGCTGATCGGCGGCGGTCGGCTGGTACTGGCGGGCGCCGCGCTGGTCGGTGATGGCGCAGCGCTGACCGAACTGGTCGCAGCGGCCGAAGTGACCCACGTGCAGGCCACGCCGTCGGGCTGGAAGCTGCTGCTCGCGGCCGGACTGACCGGTGCCACCCGGTCGGCGCTGACCGGGCTGGTCGGCGGGGAGGCACTGCCGCTGGACCTGGCCGAGTACCTTGCCACCGGCCTGTCCCGGGTGGTGCACACCTACGGCCCGACCGAGACCACCATCTGGTCCACCGCGGCCGACCTGACCCTTGCCGGTGGACGTATCGATCTTGGCCCGGCGGTCGCCAACACCTGCCTGACGGTGCTGACCCCGGACAGTGAGCCGGCGCCGGCTGGGGTGCGGGGGGAGCTGGCGATCAGCGGTCTCGGACTGGCCCAGGGCTACTGGGGCCGCCCGGACCTGACCGCCGAGCGGTTCGTACCGGACCCAACCGGGCCGCCTGGAGCCCGCCGGTACCTGACCGGCGACCTGGTGGTGCGCACGCTGCCCGGCGCCCTCGTCTTCCTCGGCCGGCTCGATGAGCAGGTCAAGCTGCGGGGTTACCGGATCGAGCTCGGTGACGTCCGCGCCGCCCTGCTGAGCCACCCAGACGTGCGCGATGCCGTGGTGCTCCTTCGGTCGGTGCAGGACGAGCCGGCGATCGTGGGCTACCTCCTGGCCAGCACCGAGGCGGACGCCGCGACCACCGGGGACGGCCTGAGCCCGGCCGTGCTGCGCGACTACCTGACCAGGCTGCTGCCCGCCTACATGGTGCCCAGCAGCTACCAGGTCGTGCAGTCCTGGCCACTGACCAGTGCCGGCAAGCTGGACGTCCGGGCACTGCCCGATCCGGCGCCCATGCCGGCTCGCGAGCCGATGGCGCCGCGCACCAGGGCGGAGCGGGCCATCGCGCAGGCCTGGCAGGAGGCGCTGGGAGTGCCCGAGGTCGGCATCCACGACGGCTTCTTCGACCTGGGCGGCGACTCGATCCGGGCGATCGTGCTGGTCGCGGCCATCCGCACGCAGGGTTTCACGCTGTCCGTCCGGGACATCCTCGAACACCGGACGGTCGCCGAGCTCGCCGCGCACCTGACCGGCGGCGAGAGGGAGCCGGACGCCGCGCCGATCGCGGGGCCGGAACCGACCACCGTCGCGCCCTTTGCGCTGCTGGCCGACGACGTCCGGGCCAGCCTGCCGGGCGGGCTGGATGATGCCTACCCGATCAGCCAGGTCCAGCTCGGCATGCTGATCGAGATGGACCTGGCCGGCACTGCCGCCGGCTCGAGCGCAGCGGACGGTTCAAGCGCAGCCGACGCCCGCCGGCCGATCTACCACAATGTCGATGCCTTCCGGGTCCGGGACGGCCGGCCGCTGGATGTCCCCGCCTTGCGGGCGGCGGTCGGCCAGCTGATCGGCCGGCACGACGTGCTGCGTACCGGGTTCAGCCTGACCGGCTACACCCAGCCGGTGCAGCTGGTGCACACCGTGGTGCCGGTGCCGGTCCAGGTGCAGGACCTGCGCGCGGTTCCGGCCGACCAGCAGGAGCAGGAGATCGCAGCCTGTGCGGCCGCCGAACGGGTCCGACCGTTCGACCTGGCCGCCCCACCGCTGGTCCGCTTCACCGTGCATGTGCTCGACGAGGAGCAGTGGCACCTGACCTACACGCACTCGCACGCGATCTTCGAGGGCTGGAGCTATCACTCGTCGCTGACCGAGCTGATCGAGCGGTATGAGGCGGTTCGCGATCGGCGTTCGTACGCCGAACGTGCCACGCAGGCCCGCTATGCCGACTTCGTGGCAGGTGAGCTGCAGGCGCTGGCCAGCGCCGAGGACCGCGAGTACTGGCGCCGGCTGGTCACGAGCACGCCCGCGTTGCGGCTGCCGGCCGGTTGGGGTGGCCGCCCCGGTGATCGCGCCAGCGTCCACGCGGAGACCCGCACCGCCGAGCTGCTGCCCGCGCTTCGAGCACTGGCCACCGACTGCCGGGTCTCCCTGAAGACGGTGTTGCTGGCCGGGTACCTCAAGACACTCAGCCAACTCACCAGCGAACCGACCTTCACCGCCGGGTTGGTCTGCGATGCCCGGCCGGAACTACTCGGCGCCGACCGCGTGCTGGGCATGCACCTCAATACCGTGCCGTTCCGGTTCGACCTGTCCGGGCTGCGGAGCTGGCGGGAGCTGCTGACCGCGGTGGATGAGCAGGAGACCGTACTGTGGTCGCACCGCCGGTTCCCGCTGCCCGAGATCCAGCGCCTGGCCGGCGGCGCCCGGTTGATCGAGGTGTACTTCAACTACCAGGACTTCGGCGGGGTCGACCTGAGCCAGGTCGACCGGCTGGCCAGTGTGGACGCGGCGCCGACCGAGTTCGGGCTGACCGTAACGACCCGGCCGCGTTCGGTGGTGTTCACCGGCTCGGCCGAGCTGTTCTCCGCCGCCGGAGTCAGCCGGATAGCCGAGCTGTTCGGACTGGTGCTGGCGGCGATGCTCGCGGATCCGCACTCGCCGTGCGCCCCCGCGGTGCTACCGGCCGGCGAGCGGGCGGGGCTGCTGGCGGCCGGCCGAGGCCCGAGCACCGAGCTCGCCGCCGGCAGCTTCGCCGAGCTGTTCCACCGTCGGCTCGCGCAGTGCCCGCAGGCAATCGCGGTCACCAGCGCCGGCCAGCAGCTGACCTACGCCCAGCTGGCGACCGAGGCTGGCGCCCTCGCCGACCGGATGGCCGCGGCGGGGTCTCGGCCCGGCGACCTGGTGGCGGTGCTGCTGCAGCGCACGGTCCAGCTCCCGGTGGCGCTGCTGGCAGCCCAGCTGGCGGGCATCGGCTACGTCCCGCTGGACACCACCTGGCCGGCCGACCGGGTGGCGCTGGTGCTGGCCGATGCGTCGCCGGCGCTGGTGCTCGCCGAGGCGGCAACCGCGGGTCGGCTCGCTGACTGCGGCCTGCCGGTGCTGCGGGTGGACGAACCAGTCGGCCCGGCCGGCGGCAGCGCACCGCGCCGGCTACCTGACCCGGAGTCGGTCGCCTACGCGATCTACACCTCCGGCTCGACCGGGAGGCCGAAGGGCGTTGCGATCAGCCATCGGGCGCTGGCCAACCTACTGCTGTCGATGCGCCGGGTACTGGGCGAACCGGCCGAGCCCGAACGCTGGCTGGCAGCCACCTCGGTGTCGTTCGACATCTCCGGGCTGGAGCTGTACCTGCCGCTGGCAGCCGGTGGCCGGGTGGTTCTGGCCAGCGATCAGCAGGTCGCGGATTCCGCTGCCCTGCTCAACCTGATCTCGCGCGAGTCGGTCAGTCACGTGCAGGCCACCCCGTCCGGCTGGAAGGTGCTGCTGGAGACGGGCTTCGCGGCGGAGCCCGCCGCCCGCACGGCGACCGTGCTGGTGGGCGGTGAGGAGCTGCCGATCGAGCTGGCGCACCGGCTCGGCGCCAGCTGCGGCCGAGTGCTCCACGTCTACGGCCCGACCGAGACCACCATCTGGTCGAGCACCGCGCCGGTGTCGGCCGCCGATCCGACGATCAGCCTCGGCAGCGCGCTGGACAACACCCAGCTGGTGGTGCTCACCGACGAGCTGGAGCCCACCGCGCTCGGCGTACCCGGTGAGCTCGGTATCGCAGGTGCCGGCCTGGCTCGGGGCTACCTGCACCGTCCTGACCTGACCGCGGAACGTTTTGTACCCAACCCGTACGGGGCGCCCGGAAGCCGGCTCTACCGCACCGGCGACCTGGTCTGCCGGACGCTGCCGGGGGCGCTGTCCTTCCTCGGCCGCATCGACGAGCAGGTCAAGGTCGGCGGGCATCGGATCGAGCTCGGCGAGATCCGGGCGGCGCTGCTGGCCGAACCGGCCGTGGCGGATGCCGTGGTCCTGGTGCGCAGCACCGAGGCCGGTGACCGTTGGCTGGTCGGCTACGTCCAGCCGGTGCCTGGCGCGGCCCTCGAAACCAGTGCGATCCGGGGCCGGCTGGCTGCCCAGTTGCCGTCCTACCTGGTGCCTGCGGCGATTGTGGCGGTGGCCAGCTGGCCGCGCAACAGTGCCGGCAAGCTGGATCGGGCGTCGCTGCCGGCACCCGCGGGTAGCGCGGCTCCGGTCCACCAGCAACCGCGCAGCCCCATCGAGGTCGCCGTGGCCGCGGCCTGGCAGCACGCGCTCGGCATCGCATCCATCGGTCTCCACGACGGGTTCTTTGACCTGGGCGGCGACTCGATGCGGGCCGTTTCACTGGTCGGGGCGCTCAAGGCGGCCGGATTTGACTGCACCGTGCGAACCGTCTTCGAGTTCCTGACGGTGGCCGAGCAGGCCGAGCACTTCGCCGCACAGCAGCCGGAGCTGGCCACGCCCGCCGGCGGGGACCCGGCGCCGACCGCGGCGGAGGCGCTGGCAGCGACCCTGCGCACCGCCGGGATCGACCTCGGCTCGCCCGAGCTGGCCAGCACGTCGGTCTCGGACCTGCTGGCGATGCTGACCATGCCACCGGCCGTCCAGGCACCAGTGCCGCAACCGGCCCAGAGCGCGCCCGAACAGGCCGGGGTCGCGCCGTTCAGCCTTGTCGGTGCGAGCGATCGTGCGCTGCTACCGGACGGACTGACGGACGCCTACCCGCTGTCACTGGTGCAGACCGGCATGGCGATCGAGGCGATGAACCCGGACACGGTGGAGAACTACCACCGGGTGAGCAGCTTCCGGGTGCGCGCGGGTGCGCCCTTCAGCCGGGACGCACTGCAGCAGGCCGTTTATCAGGTGCTGGCGCGGCACGAGGTGCTACGCACCTCGATCGAGCTGACCCGGTTCACGGTCGCGTTGCAACTGGTGTGGGCCGATGCGACGACCACGGTCCGCAGTCATGACCTGCGGGCCGCCGCCGATGCCGACGCCGGCCTGCGCCGGGTCCTCGATGCCGAGCGGCAGGAGCTGTTCACGCTGGACAGCTCTCCCCTGATCCGGGTGACCGCGGTGGTGCAGAACGATCAGGCATGGTGGCTGGTGCTGGCCCACAGCCATCTGATCCTGGAGGGCTGGAGCCACCATTCACTGCTGATGGAGATCGTCGAGCAGTACCACCGGCAACGGGCCGGTACGCCGGCGGCCGATCGGTCCCAGCGGGAACAGCCGGTGCCGTCGGTCCGGTTCGCCGACTTCATCGCCGCCGAGGCGGACGCGATCGCCGATCCCGCCGAGCGGCAGTACTGGCAGCGGGTGGTGACCGAGTACCCGGCGGCCGAGCTGCCCGATGCCTGGGGTGGCCTCGCTCACGCCGGGTCGGCGGCCGGCTTCCACCGCAGCGAGGTGGACCTAGCCGACCTGTCCGACCGGTTGCGCGGCTTCGCCGCCGAGCAACGGGTGTCGGTGAAATCCGTGCTGCTGACCGCCTACCTCACGGTGCTCGGGCAGGTGACCGGCCTGGACCGGTTCTCGGCCGGTCTGGTCTGCGATGCCAGGCCGGAGGTGGCCGGGGCTGAGCGAGTACTCGGCATGCACCTGAACACGGTGCCGTTCCCGGTGGACCGCTCGGCCGCGTCGTGGCGGCAGCTGGCCCGCCAGGTGTTCACGACCGAGGGCGAGCTGTGGCCGCACCGCCGGTTCCCGCTGCCGGAGATCCAGCAGCTGGCCGGCGGCCGTCCGGCGGTGCACACGGTCTTCACCTACCAGGACTTCCATCAGGTGGACGCAAACCTGATCGATCGGGCAGCCGGCAGTGGCAGCCAGGCGACCTCGCAGTTCGGGCTGGCTGTCTCGACGCGGGCCAGCACCGTCGTGTTCACCGGCGCCAGCACGCTGTTCTCCAGGACCGGCATCGCCGAGCTGGCCGCCCGGTTCCGCCAGGTGCTGGAACTCGCGCTTGCCGATCCGGACGGTTCGTGCCGTCAGCTCGCGGCTGCACCCGGAGAGCTCCAGCGCCTGCTCGCGGCCGGTCGCGGACCCGACGTACCGCTGCCCGGCGCGGGCCTGCCGGAGCTGTTTGCCCAGCAGGTAACGGCGTGTGCGGATCGGATCGCGGTCACCGCGCCGGACCGCGAGCTGAGCTACGGCCAGCTGGCCGGCGCGGCGCAGGCACTCGCCGCCCGGTTGCACCGGCGCGGCCTGCGCCCGGGCGACCGGCTGGCGGTGCTACTGCCGCGTACCAGCGAGCTGCTGGTGGGGCTCCTCGCCGCCCAGCTGGCCGGGGTGAGCTATCTACCGCTGGAGCCGTCCTGGCCGGATGCCCGGCTGGCCGGCATCCTCGCCGACGCCACGCCGAAACTTCTGCTCACCGCGCCGTCGCTGGCAGCCCGGGCGGCTGGTTTCGAGCATCCCCTGGTGGTGTCGGATCCAGCCGATTTGCTCCCCCCCGCCGCAGCCTTCGAGTCCCCGGCCCGGGATCCGCTGGCGATCGCGTACGTGCTCTACACATCCGGCTCGTCCGGCCGGCCTAAGGGGGTGGAGGTCACCACCGGGGGCCTGCTGAATCTGCTGCTCTCGATCCGGCAGCTCCTCGGCGGCGACCCGGCCGGTGAGAGCTGGCTCGCCTCGACCTCCGTGTCGTTCGACATCTCGGCCCTCGAGCTGTTCCTGCCCCTGGTAGGCGGTGGCCGCGTGGTGCTGGCCGGCGCGAATGAGGTCGGTGACGGCGCGGCCCTGCGGACCCTGATCCGGGCCGGCGGGGTCAGCCACGTGCAGGCGACGCCGTCCGGCTGGAAGGTGCTGCTCGCGGCCGGCCTGAACGGCGCTGACAACCTGGGGCTGACCGGCCTGGTCGGTGGTGAGGTGCTGCCGGTGGACCTGGCCGAGCGGCTGAGGGACCAGCTGGGCCGGGTTCTGCATGTCTACGGCCCGACCGAAACCACCATCTGGTCGGCCGCGGCGGAACTGGAACTGCGATCGGGCCGGCTCGGGCTGGGCGCTGCCGTGCACAACACCCAGCTGTCGGTTGTGGACGAGGACGGCGAACCGGTGCCGGCCTACGTCCCGGGCGAACTCTGCATCGCCGGCCTGGGCCTGGCTCAAGGCTACCTCGGACGAGCGGCGCTGACCGCCGAGCGGTTCGTGCCGAACCCGTACGGGACGCCCGGCAGCCGCCGGTACCGGACCGGTGACCTGGTCCGTCGGGACGAGGCTGGGCTGCTGCGCTTCCTCGGCCGGGCGGACGAGCAGGTGAAGGTGCGCGGCCACCGGATCGAGCTCGGCGAGGTTCGGGCTGCCCTGCTCGGCTGTGCCGGGGTGGCCGATGCGGTGGTGCTGGTGGCCGACCTGGCCGGCGAGCCGGGACTGGTGGGATACCTCCAGCCGGGGCCCGGGACGCGGCTCGACCTGACCGCGGTGCGCGCGCAGGTGGCCGGTGCGCTGCCGTCCTACATGGTTCCGCCGGTGCTGATGCCGGTCGAGGTGTGGCCACTGACCAGCGCCGGCAAGCTGGACGTGCGCGCCTTGCCGGCCCCGGTGGCGACGCCTGGCGCCGACCGGGTGTCGCCCCGGACGCCGACCGAGCGAGCGCTGGCCCTGGCCTGGCAAGAGGGACTCGAGGTGGCCGAGATCGGCGTCCACGACAGCTTCTTCGACCTCGGCGGCGACTCGATCCGGGCGATCGTTCTGGTCTCGATGATCCGCCGGGCCGGGTACCAGCTGTCGGTGCGTGACCTGGTGGAACACCGCACGGTCGCGGAACTCGCCGGCTTCCTGGAGGCCAGCGCGCCCGCCCGGGGCGTGGCAACCGCCACCGAGCCTGCCGGGCCGCCCGCGGTGGCGCCGTTCAGCCTGCTCACCGCGAGCGAGCGGACCGGCCTGCCGGCCGGGATCGAGGACGCCTACCCGATCAGCCAGGTCCAGCTGGGCATGTTGATCGAGATGGATCTGGCCGGCACGGCCAGCAGCGGCCGGGGCGCGAAGGCGCTCTACCACAATGTGGACGCGTTCCGGCTGCGCGATGCGCAACCGTTCGACGCCGATGCCCTGCACACGGCAACGGCGGCGCTGATCGCCCGGCACGAGGTGCTGCGTACCAGTTTCACCCTGACCGATCACGCCAGGCCGCTGCAGCTGGTGCACGCACAGGAGAGCCCGCGGGTCGCCGTGTCCGACCTGCGAGCGCTCTCCCAGGCCGAGTTCGACCAGCGGTTGCAGCAGATCAGCGCGGAGGAGCTGGCCGATCCGTTCGAGGTCACAGTGGCGCCGCTGCTGCGGGTGCACGCGGTGCTGCAGGACGAGCAGAGCTGGTGGCTGGTGCTCACACATGCCCATCCGATCCTGGAAGGCTGGAGCTACCACCTGGTAATGACCGAACTGCTGCAGCGGTACCAGGCGATTCGTGATCGGCAGCCATACCGGCCGGCTGGCCAGCCCGCCGGCCGGTACGCCGACTTCATCGCCGCCGAGCTGGCATCGCTGGCCGGCACGGACAGTCGGGCCTACTGGCAGGCGACGGTGGACTCGCACACCGTGTTCAACCTGCCCAAGGACTGGGCCGCGGATCCCAACGGCCCGGCCGAGCTGGTGCAGGCGCACGTTCCGGTCCATGACCTGCAACCGGCGTTGCAGGTCCTGGCCCGCCGCGCCGATGCATCGCTGAAGAGCGTGCTGCTGGCCGCGCATCTGAAGGTGATGAGCCAGCTGACCGCGGACGAGTCCTTCATGGTCGGCCTGGCCTGCGACGCCCGGCCGGATTTCGACCGGACGGACCTGGTGGCCGGCATGCACCTGAACAGCGTGCCGTTCGGCTATCCCAGCCGGCCCGGCAGCTGGCGCGCGCTGGTCGCCGCGGTGTTCGCCGCCGAGGCCGAGCAGTGGCCGCACCGGGCCTTCCCGCTGCCGGAGATCCAGCGGCTGGCCGGCGGTACCCGGCTGCTCGACGTGATCTTCAACTACATCGATTTTCACCAGGTGGACGCCGACCAGGTAGACCTGCAGGCCAGCACCGGTGCGGGGCTGACCGAGTTCCCACTGGCAGTCAGCTCCCGGTCCGGCTACCTCAGCTTGCGTACCGACACTCGCTATCTGAGCCGGGCCAATGTCGACCGGTTGGCCAGCATGTACCGGCTGGTGCTCGAAGCCATGGCCGCCGACCCGGACGGGGACGCCTCCGCCAGCTACCTGCCGGCCGCCGAGCGCGAGGTGCTGTTGGCCGGCGCGAGCCGGTTCGAGGTCACGGGAAGCGTCGGCGAGCAGTTCCAGCGGTGGGTGCAGGCGACCCCGGACGCGGTCGCGGTGACCGTCGGCGGCGACCAGCTTAGCTATGCCGAGCTCGACGCCAGCGCCAATCGGCTGGCGAATCTGCTGCACAGCATGCAGATCGGCCCCGAGGACCTGGTCGGTGTGTGCCTGTCGCGCGACAGCAGGCTGGTACCGGCCCTGCTCGGCGTGCTGAAGTCCGGCGCCGCCTACCTGCCGCTGGACCCGGCCCAGCCGAACCTGCGACTGCGCTCGATGCTATCGACCGTCCGGGTCGCCGCGGTGTTCACCGAGCGCCGGTACGCCGAGCAGGTACGAGCCGCCACCGAGGTACCCGTGCTGGTGGCCGAGGACCTGCTGGACACCCTGGCCGCCCAGCCCAGCGTGCCGCCCACATCCCTGGCCGGGCCGGGCAACCTGGCCTATGTCATCTACACCTCCGGGTCCACCGGCACACCGAACGGTGTCGCGGTCACCCATGGCAGCGTGCTGCGCCTGTTCGCGGCTACCGACGAGCGATTTCCGCTGCGCGAGAAGCACAGCTGGTCGCTGACCCACTCCTACGCCTTCGACGTCTCGGTGTGGGAGATCTGGGGGCCGCTGCTGCACGGCAACCGGGTGGTCGTGGTGCCGGCAGAGGTGGCCCGCAACGCCGACGAGCTGATCGACACGCTGGTGGAGCATCAGGTGACCGTGCTCACCACCAGCCCGTCCGCGTTCGGCGCGCTGGTCGCGGCCACCGCTGCCGGCGACCGGCGGGTCGAGGAGCTGGCGCTGCGCTCCGTGGTCTTCGGAGGTGAGAAGCAGGATGGTGCGGCGCTGCAGCCCTGGGTCGAGAAGTTTGGCCTGGACACGCCGGAACTGGTGAACGTGTACGGGCCGACGGAGGCCACCGTGCAGGTGACCCATCATCGGATCCAGCCGGCCGACCTGCAGGCTAGCACCGGCATCCCGCTCGGCCGGCCGCTGGCCGACACGGTGGTCCGGATCCTGGACCACAATGCCCAGCTGGTGCCGATCGGGGTGGCTGGTGAGCTGCACCTGGGCGGCGACGCGCTGGCTCGCGGCTATGCCAGCCGGCCAGAACTGACCGCGGATCGGTTCGTACCCGACCAGTACGGTGCGCCGGGCAGCCGGCTCTACCGGACGGGTGACCTGGCTCGGATGGCGCCCGGTGGCGGTCTAAACTTCATCGGCCGGGTCGATGACCAGGTCAAGATCCGCGGCTACCGGATCGAGCTCGGCGAGATCCAGGCGGTACTCAACCAGCACCCGGCCGTTGCCGAATCGGTCGTGATTGTTGATCAAACGGCCGCCTACGGGGTCCGTATCGTCGGCTATCTGGTACTCGCTGCAGGCGCCGCCGAGCCGAGCCGAGCCGAGCTTGCCGAGCATTGCGCCCGGTTGCTGCCGGAGTACATGCTGCCGGCGGCATACCTCACGCTGGACCGTCTGCCGCTGACCGCGAATACGAAACTCGATCGCAAGGCGCTGCCGAAACCGGACTGGTCAGTGCTGGCGGCAGATCATCCGCTGGCGGAACCGGTCGGCGAGCTGGAGACCGCGATCGCGACGATCTGGGCAGAGGTTCTCGGCCTCTCCCGGGTCAGCGTGCAGGACAGCTTTTTCGACATGGGAGGCGATTCGATCCGGGCGGTGTCACTCGCCGGAGCACTGCGCAAGGCCGGCTTCGAGGTGGCCGTGCGTGACATATTCGCGTTGCGCACCGTCCGCGAGCTGGCCGTCAAGGTGGCCACCGCCGACCTGCCGGTGGCGGACCAGCAACCGATCGCGCCGTTCGCGCTGATCGCCGCCGCGGACCGGGACCGGCTACCGGCCGGTGTGTCGGACGCGTACCCCGTGTCGCAGAGCCAGCTGGGCATGCTGCTTGAAATGCTTGCGGACCCGGACAGGAATCGTTATGTGAACAGCAACGTCTTCCGGGTCAAGGGCGGCGAGCGGTTCGCGTCGGCCGCGCTGCGGCGGGCGGTGGCCATCGTGGTCGGACGGCACGAGATCCTTCGGACCTCGTTCGCGCTGACCGGCTACTCGACGCCGCTGCAACTGGTACACACCGAGGCTGCCGTGCCGGTTGCCGAGGTCGAGCTGCCAGGCAACGGCGGGGACGAGACCGGCGCCAACCGGGCCGCGCTGGACAGCTTCCTGGCGGGCGAGCGGAGCACCGCGTTCGTGTTGACCGAGCCCGGTCTGGTGCGGATCTCGGCGCTGGTGGCCCCCGATGGCAGCTGGTGGCTGGGCATCACCCAGTGCCACGCGATCACCGAGGGCTGGAGTCACCACTCGCTGGTGATGGAGCTGTTGGAGGAGTACCGGCTCGCCGTATCGGGCGAAACCCGCATGCGCGGAGCCCCCGAAATGCGCTATGCTGATTTCATCGCTGCCGAGCTGGCTTCGCTCGGCAGTACTGTCGATCGGCAGTACTGGGCTGAGAGCACGGCCGCCTACCCGCCGCTGCGGCTGCCCGAAACCTGGTCCGATCCGGCCGGCACCGTCGAACCGATCCTGGTCCGGGTGCCTTTCGCGGATCTGGCAAAGCCGCTCGGGCGGCTGGCCCGCGGGTCGAACGCCTCCATGAAGGCCGTGCTGCACGCCGCGCACCTGGTGGTGCTGAGCCGGCTGACCGAGCAGCGTTCGTTCGGCGCCGGGCTGGCCTGCGACACCCGGCCGGAACTGCTTGGCGCGGAGCGGGTGCTCGGCATGCACCTGAACACCGTGCTGTTCGGCTTCGACCGGCCATCAGGGCAGAGCTGGCAGGACGTGGTCACCGAAGTGTTCGCCCGCGAAGTGGCGCTATGGCCCCACCGGCGCTACCCGCTGCCGATGATCCAGCGGCTGGCTCCCGGCCTGCCGGGCGGGCGCAACATGATCGACGTGGTGTTCAACTACCAGGACTACCGCAACGTGGTCGATACGGAGGTGGTCGACATCAGCGCCAGCAGCGGCGCTGGGTCCAGCGAGTTCGCCCTGATCGTGACCACCCTGAACGGCAATGTGAGCCTGTCCAGCAATACCGGCGTGCTGAGCCGGCGGGCGGCCGGCCGGTTGGCCCAGATGTACCGCTCGGTGCTGCTGGCGATGGCCGCCGACCCTGCTGGGTCCGCCGAGGCACCGCTGCCGCCGGCCGAGGTCCAGCAGCTGCGGGAATGGGCCGGATCACCGGCCTGCGCCACCGAGCATCGGACCATCCACGAGCAGTTGGCTGAGCGGGTGGCGCTGGCCCCGGCGGCGATCGCGGTGGCCGACGGCGACGTCGAGCTCAGCTACGCCGAGCTGGCCGGCCGGGCCGAGCTGCTGGCCGATCGGCTGCGGGCACATGCACTGCCGGCCGGCGCGGTGGTGGCGGTGTGCCTGCCTCGATCGGTGGTGCTACCGGCGGCACTGCTCGGCGTGCTCGCCGCGGGTGCGGCCTACCTGCCGATCGATGCCAGCTACCCGAGCGAGCGGCTGAGGTTCATGCTGACCGACTCCGGCGCGGCAGCGTTGGTTACCCATCGTGACTGCGTTGGCCTGTTCGACGGCTGGCGCGGCCCGGTACTGCTGGCCGAGGATACCGTGGATCGGCCGGTGGGCGAGTTGCGGCCGGTTGATCTGGCGGGATGGTCGGGCAGCGGCCAGACGGACGAAGACGCCGCCTACGTGATGTACACCTCTGGTTCGACGGGCACACCCAAGGCATCGGTGATCTGCCACCGAGGTGTGCTCCGCCTGGCCCAGGGTTCACCGGAGCTGCGGCTGGCCGAGTCCGACGTGATCGCCCAGGCCGCCAGTGTGTCCTTCGACGCCGCGACCTGGGAAATCTGGGGCGCGCTGCTGAGCGGCGCCCGGCTCGAGGTGCTGAGCCGGGACACCACGTTGCATCCTCAGGCGCTGCTGGCCGCGATCCGCCGCCGCCGGCTGACCGTGCTGTTCCTGACCACCTCGCTGTTCAACGTGGTGGCCAGAGCGGCGCCGGACGCGTTCGCCAGCCTGGATCGGATGGTCTTCGGTGGCGAGGCGGCCGACGCCGAGGTGCTGCGCTCCGTCCTCGCGGCCGGCGCACCCAGGCTGCTGGTCAACGGCTACGGCCCGACCGAGAACACCACTTTCAGCACGGTGCACGCGATCCGGTCGTCGGCCGACCTCGGCGCCGGGCGGGCGGTGCCGATCGGGCGTCCGGTGGCCGGAACCGAGGTCTTCGTTCTGGACACCGAGCTGCGGCTGGTGCCCGAGGGGGTGATCGGTGAGCTGTGCCTGGGTGGCGCGGGCCTGGCCCGGGGCTACCTGGGCCAGGCGGCACTGACCGCCGAGCGCTTCGTCGCGCACCCGTTGCGCGAGGGCGGCGGGCTGCTCTACCGCACGGGTGACCTGGTGCGCTGGCTGCCGGGGGGCGTCCTGGACTTTGTCGGCAGAGCAGACAGCCAGGTGAAGGTGCGCGGCAACCGGATCGAGCTGGGCGAGATCGAAGCGGTGCTGCGCAGCCACCCAGGGGTCACCGATGCCTGCGTGCTGTTGCGCGAGGACCAGCCAGGCCAGCCGCTGCTGGCCGGCTACCTGGTGCCTGCCATCGAGCCGGCGCCGGCGCCGGCCGAGCTGCGTGCCTTCCTGCTGAGCAGGCTGCCCGAGGTGATGGTGCCTGCTTCATTCAGCTGCATCGACCGGATCCCGTTGCGTGCCAGTGGCAAGCTCGATCCGGCCGCGCTGCCGGTGCCAGTCGGCAGCGCGCTGGCGACCGGTTCGAACTACCGGGCTCCGCGCACCGCCGCCGAGGCCGAGCTGGCCCGGGTCTGGGCTGGCGTGCTGGGGCTGGCTCAGGTGGGTGTGAACGACGGCTTCTTCGAGCTCGGCGGTGATTCGATCCGGGCGGTCAGCCTGGTCGGCGCACTCAAGCAGGCCGGGTTCGATGTCAGCGTCAGCGACATCTTCCGCGCCGGGACGGTGGCCAAGCTCGCCGAGCTGTGCACCGACCGGCCGGCCCCGCAGCCGACGTTCGTCCAGCCGCTGGAGTTGATCAGTGCGGCCGATGCGGCCCTGCTCCCGCCCGGCCTGGTTGACGCCTACCCGCTGTCGCAGCTGCAGGCCGGCATGCTGGTCGAGTTGCTGGCCGACTCCGGCCGCAACAACTACCAGCACACCACCTCGTTCCAGATCACCGACGGGGAGTCGTTCGACCTGGCCGCGATGGTCGAGGCAGGCCGTTTGGTGATCGCCCGGCACGAGCCGCTGCGCACCTCGATCGATCTGCAGACCTTCTCGGTGCCCATGCAGGTGGTGCACCCCGAGGCCGAGCTGACCGTGCGTTACCACGATCTGCACGGCCTGGATCGTGAGGCGGCGCATCGGCGGATGGAGCAGATCAGCCGGGAGGAGCAGGCCGAACTGATCGAGATCGGCAGGCCGTGCCTGATCCGGTTGGCAATCGCCGAGAGCGATACGGGCTGGCGGATGTTCCTGACCCTGAACCACACTATTCTGGAAGGCTGGGGTCACTACACGCTGTGGATGGAGTTGCTGACGACCTACCGCGAGCTGCGGGCCGGCCGGCCCGCGCCGGTGGTGGAGCTGCCGCAGGTCCGCTTCGCCGACGCGGTCGCCGCCGAGCTGGCTGCGCTGGCTTCGCCGGCTGAGCGAGACTACTGGCTGGCCGTGGCCACCGAGCATGCACAGTTTGCGCTGCCGGCCGGCTGGGCCACCGACGCCGCCGCCGCTACCGATGCCGTCACAGGACCTGCGGGCGGTTCGATGGCGGTGTCGGTCAGCCTGCACGACCTTACCGAGCGGCTCCGTGCGATCGCGAACACTCTTGAGGTATCGCTGAAAAGCGTCCTGCTCGCCGCCCACCTCAAGGTGTTGAGCCAGCTCACCGCCGAGGCCTCGTTCACCTCCGGGCTGGTGTGCGACACCCGGCCCGAGGTGATCGGCAGCGACCGGATCTACGGCATGTACCTGAACACGCTGCCGATTGTGCACTGGCGTGGGGCCCGGACCTGGCGGCAGCTGATCACCCAGACCTTCTCCGCCGAACTGGAGATGTGGGGTCACCGGAGGTTCCCACTGTCCGCCGTGCAGCAACTCGCCGCGGCTGGCCGGTCCGGCGGTGATCGGCGTATCATCGAGGTGTTCTTCAACTATCTCGACTTCCGCCAGATCGACACCGATCTGATGGATCTCGGCTCGACCATCCGCGAGGGTGGCACCGAGTTCCCGCTCGCGGTCACCACCATGGCCGGCGAGCTGGGGCTGCTCACCAACCGATCGGTGATGAGCCGGTCGCGGTTGACCCAGCTGGCGGGGACCTACCGAATCGTGCTTGAGGCGATGATTGCCGACCTGGACGGCGATGCCCAGGCCAGTTATCTGACCCCGGCCGATCAGGCGGCACTCGAGCACGCCTGGACCGGACCGACCCAGCAAGTGGGCGCCCGCTGGGCACATCAACGCTTCGCCGACCAGGCGACCCGGGCACCCGGCGCGGTGGCGATCCGAGCCGGGACGCAGCGCCGCACATACGGGCAGCTGGACAGGCAGGCCAACCAGCTTGCGCACCGACTGATCGCGCTCGGCGTGCAACGCGGTGATTTCGTCGGAGTACTCGCGCAGCGGGGCATCAACCAGATCGCCGCGGTCCTGGCTGTGCTGAAGGCCGGCGCGGCCTACCTGCCGCTGGATCCGGCGCACCCGGCGCAACGCCAGTTGCACCACCTGGCCGATACCGGCGCTGCCGTGCTGCTCACCGACAGCGCGCTGGCCGGTTACCCGGGTGCCGTGCTGCGCCTGGATCGCGAGCTGGCGGCTGACCTGCCGACCACTGACCCCCAACGGCCGGTCAGCGCGCAGGACCTGGCATACACGATCTACACCTCCGGCTCCACCGGGCGCCCCAAGGGTGTACTGATCACCCACGGGGGGCTGGCCAACTACCTGGCCTGGGCGGGCGAACACTACGCTGCTGCCGCCGAGCACGGCGCGCCGCTGTTCGGCTCCATCGCCTATGACCTCGCGGTGCCGAGCTTCCTGCTGCCGCTGGTCACCGGCTCGGACGTCACCGTACTGGGCGGTGACCAGCAGGCAGTCAGCCGGCTGCTGCGGGCCGGTGAGCGATTCCAGCTCGTCAAGATCACCCCAGCTCATCTGGACCTGGTGTGTGCCGAGCTCGTCGAAGCCGGCGCCGCGCCGATCGACAACGTGGCCGCCTTCGTGGTCGGTGGCGAACAGATGCTCACCGACAAGGCCCGGCACTGGCAGCAGGTCGCGCCGGGTGCCCGGATCATCAACGAGTACGGCCCGACCGAGACGGTGGTCGGCTGCGTCGTCGGCGACTTCAGCCCCGCGGTGGCCGGGTCCGGTCCCGTGCCGATCGGCCGTCCGATCACGAACACCTCGGCTTACGTACTGGATGCCCGCTTGCAGCCGGTGCCGCCTGGAGTGGCCGGCGAGCTGTGCCTGGGCGGTGCCGGGGTGGCGCGTGGCTACCTCGGCCAGCCGGAGCTGACCAGTGAGCGGTTCGTGCCGGATCCGTTCGGCGTACCGGGCGCCCGGATGTACCGGACCGGCGACCTGGCCCGGGCACTGCCCGATGGCCGGCTGGAGTTCCTTGGCCGCTCCGATGATCAGGTGAAGATCCGCGGCTACCGGGTCGAACTTGGTGAGGTCGAGGCGGCCCTGGCCAGCCTGCCCGAGGTGCAGGACGCGGCGGTCCTGGTGGTCGAACAGCGCCCCGGCGAGCGCCGGCTGGTTGGCTGTCTGGTACCAGCGCCGGGTACGCGGCTGGACGCCGCGGCGGTCAAGGCCCGGCTGGCCCGGATACTGCCCGCTCCCCTGATTCCGGGCAGTCTGCTCAGCCTGGACCAGCTGCCGCTGGCCGCGTCCGGCAAGCTTGACCGGGCCGCGCTCGCCGCGCTCGCTGCGGGCTCGCCGGCGGAGCCGGGCGGGTTCGTCAAGCCGCGCACGCCCACCGAGCGGGCGCTCGCCGAGCTGTGGGCGGCGCACCTCGGGGTCGACCGGGTGGGGGTGCACGACAGCTTCTTCGGTCTCGGCGGCGACTCGATCATGCTGCTGCCGCTGGTGGCCGCCGCCGGCCGGCGGCGTCTGCCGATCACTCTCAGCCTGCTCTACGAGTACGAGACACTCGGCGAACTGGCCGCCGCCCTCGATGCGGCCCAGCTGCCGGCGCCGGCCGCCCATGATCCCGATGAGCTGGCCGCCGCGCTGCGGTTGGTGATGGCCAATCAGCAGGCACTGGGGCTGCGGGTGATCGCCATGGAGCTCGGCGTGGACGAGCGATTGCTAGCCGAGCATCGAGTGCCCGGGGTGAGCTTCGCGCTGGTACAGGCCGGTGGCCTGGTGCAGGCCGGCGCGGCCGGCAGGCTGCGCGCCGGCGGCGATCCGGTGACCGCGGACAGCGTGTTCCCTGCTGGCTCGATCAGCAAGCACGTGTCGGTGCTCGCAGCCCTGCGGCTGGTTCGGGACGGCAGGCTGGACCTCGCCGCCGACATCGCCGACTACCTGAGGACGTGGCGGCCGCCGGCCCTGAACGGCAGACCGGCGTCGATCACCCTGGAGCAGCTGCTGCGCTTCACCTCCGGCCTCGGCCACGGCAGGACTGAGCCGGGCGATCACGCCTACGAGCCGGGAGAGCAGCTGCCCGACGCGGCGGAAGTGCTCTGCGGCCGGCGACCGGCCAAGACCCCACCGGTGGAACTGCTCGGCGAACCCGGCCGGGTATTCATCAAGAACAACGTCAGCTACACGGTGTTGCAGCAACTCCTGCAGGATGTGACCGGCCAGGACTTCGCGGAGCTGATGCACTCGCTGGTGCTGGCCCCGCTCGGTATGGTCGCTTCCAGCTATGGGCCCGAACCGCCGGCACCGGCCGAGCGGGCCGTGGGCCACGACGAGCGGGGCGAGCCGCTGCCGGCCCTGCCTCGGTACCCGGACCTGGCCGCGACCGGGCTATGGACCACCGCCTCGGACCTCGCCCAGGTCGGCATCGAGATCCGCCGGGCCAGCCGCGGACTGCCGTCGGCGGTGCTGTCCGTCGAGCTGGCGCAGCGGATGCTGACGGTGGTCGAGCCGGCCCGGTTTTATGGCCTGGGCTGCGTGGTGGACGACTCGTCCGGCGATCTCGACTACGGCCATACCGGCCAGATTCCCGGTTTCCGGGGGCTCACCATGAGCCAGCTACGGGCTGGTTCCGGGCTGGTGGTGCTGACCAACGGCGAATCGGGTCGGGCAATTCTGAAGCGCCTGTTGGCCGAGGTCCGCCGCCTTCACGGGGTGATCGAGGTGGGTCAACTTACCGAATTGTGGGAGCGTGGCCCGGTCAACCCGGATGCGACGGATTAGCTCGAACGAGCGGCCTGTTCCTAGTATCAGCTCATTGCCTGTGAGCAAAGGATGAAACCATGCCACGGCTGATCTCTGTGGACGACCTGACCGACCAGCAGCTACGCGACCTGGTGACGCGCGGAGCGGCCTTCGCGGCCGGGGCCCGGCCCGACCCGGTGCTGGCCGGGAAGGTGGTGGGGACCTATTTCAGCAAGACTTCGACCCGCACCCGGACCGCATTCGCCACGGCCGCGCTACGGCTGGGCGGCCAGTTGATCAGCTACGGGCCGCACGATCTGCAGCTCAACACTGGCGAGACGATCGCCGACACCGGCAAAGTGCTGTCCCGCATGCTCGACTTGCTGGTGATCCGGACGTCGGGACCGGAGGCAGAAATGGTGCAGCTGTCCGGCGACGGTCGGGTGCCGGTGGTGAATGCGATGAGCGAGCGGGAACATCCGACCCAGGCGCTTACCGATCTGACCACGCTGCAGCGGTGTTTCGGGCGGGTGGACGGGCTGCGCCTGCTCTACTGCGGCGAGGGGAACAACAGCGCGGTGGCGCTCGCGCTCGCGCTGACCCGGTTCCCGGGTACCGAGTTGACCCTGTGCACGCCGCCTGGTTACGGGCTGCCGGCCGAGGTTGTGGCCCAGGCCAGAACCTCGGCCGCAGCGAGCGGCGCCTCGATCGTGCAGCGGCACGACATCGCGCAGCTGCCCGAACAGCTGGACGCCGTCTACACAACCCGCTGGCAGACCACCGGGACCAGTAAGGCGGATCCGGACTGGCGGACGGCATTCCAGCCGTTCCAGGTGGATCAGCAGCTGATGGACCGCTACCCGCGGGCGGTGTTCCTACACGATCTGCCCGCGCATCGGGGTGAGGAGGTCAGCGCCGAGGTGCTCGACGGGCCACGCAGCATCGCCTTCGACCAGGCCGAGAACAAGCTGCACAGTGCGATGGCGGTGCTGGAATGGTGCAGCACCGGCCGGACTGGCGAGGCCGAGCCGGGCCGGGTCCACCCCGGCGACAGCGGCCGGCTGATCTGGTGGTGAGCACCCCGACCCATCCTGCCTCGCCGCCGGTGCGGCTGCGCGGCAACCGGAATTTCCTGCTGCTGTGGGCCGGTGCTGGTTTCACCATGCTGGCCGCTCGAATGAGCGGAATTGCGCTGCCGCTGCTGGTGATCTGGCGCACCGGCTCGGCGTGGTCGGCCGGCCTGGTGGGTTTTGCCGCATTGCTGCCGAACCTGCTGGTACAGCTGCCGGCCGGAGCACTGGTGGACCGCTGGGACCGACGCCGACTGATGATCTACTGCGATCTGGGATGCCTGCTGGCCACCGGCAGCGTTGCGGCGGCGGTGCTGGCCAACCGGGTCTGGCTGCCGCACCTGATGCTGGCGACATTCATTCAGGGCAGCCTGGCCATTCTCTACCGGCTTGGCGAGCGCGCCGGCATCCGGCACCTGGTCCCCCCGGAACAGTTGCCGGCCGCGATCACTGGCAACGAGGCGCGTACCCAGGCATCCGGCCTGCTCGGCCAGCCACTGGGCAGCGTGCTGTTCACGGTCGGCCGGTGGCTGCCGATGGTCGGGGCGGCCGTCGCACACGCGGTCTCCCTGGTCTGCCTACTGGCGATCGGCAGCAAACTCCAGGAGGAGCGCGATCCCGCGCCACGCCGATTGTTCTGGCGCGAGGTGACCGCGGGGCTGACCTGGATCTGGCAGCGTCCCTTCCTGCGTGCGGTGATGGGGCTCGTCGGCGTGTCCAACCTGCTGTTCCAGGCAGTGTCGTTGGCTCTGATAGTGATCGTGCACGATTCAGGCGGCTCGCCCCGGGTGGTCGGCCTGATCACCGCCGCTGCCGGGCTCGGCGGAGTACTCGGCGCGCTAAGCAGCGCCTGGTGGCTACGCCGACTGAGCCTACGAGCGGTGCTCATTCTGGCGCTACTGGCCTGGGCGCTGCTGATCGCCGGCCTGGCCAACACCCATCAGCCGGTGCTGCTCGGGTTGGACTTCGCGATGATTTCCGGCATTGGCGGTGTTTCCAATACCGCCGGTGGGGTGTATCAGATGCGGGTCACCCCCGATGCCCTGCAGGGCCGGGTGAACAGCGTGCTCGGCCTGATCGGCTCGGGCTGCAGTTCCGTCGGGGTGCTGCTTGGCGGATTGGCGTTGCAGTCGCTCGGCTCGCAGCCGGCCGTGCTCGGGGTGGCGGCACTGATGGGAGTGCTGGCGCTGCTCGGCCTAGCGCTGCCCGCCGAGGCGCCGGTCCATAGCACTCAGCCGGCGGTGACGGAAACCAGGGTCGCCGAGGATAGCTCCGTGCAATGATGAGTCATGGTAGGCGGTCGGAATCGGAGTGCTATGCAGAGACAAACCTGGGCGCCGGCCGAGATCACCCCGGCGGGTGCTGGAGTGGCGCCAAGCCCCGCCGGTCTCAGTCACTACCTTCGGGAGGCCGCTCAGCTCGGCTCCCTGCTCGTCGAGCACAAGGCCCTGGTATTCAGGGGATTCGCCGTCGAGGTGGGCACCCTTCCGCAGATCCTGGACGGGCTGTTGCCGAACCGACTGGCCTACGTGCATGGCAATTCTCCGCGCACCAAGGTCGGTGCTAACGTCTACACCTCGACCGAGTTCCCGTCCGAATTCACTATCTCGATGCACGGCGAGCTTTCTTACGCGCGCGCCTGGCCGGCCAGGCTGGCATTTTTCTGTGAGGTGGCGCCGGGTAGCGGTGGCGCGACCCCGGTGGTGGACGCCGAGCGCTGGCTGCACATGCTCGACCCCGAGCTGCGCGCCGCCTTTGCCGGTGGCATCCGGTACTCGCAGAACCTGCCCGAACGACACGGGCTAGGAAAGAGCTGGCCGGATACCTACGAGACCACCGATCGCAGACAGGTCGAGCACTACCTCGTCGAGGCCGGAGCGGAATGGGAATGGAAGGCCGACGGGGGGTTGCGGGTCCACCAGCTGCGACCGGCTACGGTGCGGCACCCGGTGACCGGGGCCGAGGTGTGGTTCAACCAGGCTGACCAGTGGCATCCGGCCGGCCTCGGCGACGAGGTGGCCGTCGCGCTGGCCAGTCTCATGACGCCCGATGAGCTGCCCCAGTCGGTCAGTTTCGCCGACGGCACCGCGATCCCCGGCTCCTACGTGCACCAGATTCGCGACCGCGGCCTGGCCGAGGCAGTCGACGTGCCGTGGCAGGCCGGTGACCTGCTGCTGGTAGACAACGTCCTGATCGCGCACGGCCGACGTCCGTTCACCGGAGCCCGCCGGGTCCTTGTCGCCATGTCCGGCTGACCGCCACTACCTGCAGGGAGACGATCATGGCAGCGGTTCCCACCGAGCGCGAACCGCACTTGCTCTGGCATACCCCGGCCGGGGCCGGCCGGTCGTTGCTGGAGTTCGTCGCCGAGCGCCGCGATGACCTACGCGGCCAACTGCGCAGCACCGGCGCGCTGTTGTTCCGGGACTTCGCGGTGAACGGCCCGAAAGATTTCGATGCCGCCATCCAGGCGTTCGCCGGCCAGCCGGCACTGGCCTATTCAGAACGGTCCTCGCCGCGGAGCACCATCGAGGGCAACATCTACACCTCGACCGACTACCCGGCCGACGAGGAGATCTTTCTGCACAACGAGAACTCCTACCAGGCGCGCTGGCCGATGACTCTCGGCTTCTACTGCCTGCAGCCACCTTCCACCCGGGGAGCAACGCCGCTGGCCGATACCCGCGCCATCATCCGCCGGATCGACCCGCAGGTACGGGAGCAGTTCGAGAGCCGCCGGTGGATGGTGGTGCGCAACCTGTACGCCGACTTCGGCATCGCCTGGCAGAAGATCTTTGGTACGGGCGATCGGAATCAGGTCGCCGACTACTGCGCCAGCAATGGCATCAGCGTCGACTGGCTGCCCGGGGACGGCCTGCGCACCCGGGCAGTCCGCGACGCGGTGCGGATCCATCCGGTGACCGGCGACCGGGTCTGGTTCAACCACGCGACATTTTTCCACCTGAGCACCGTCGGTGCCGAGGTGCGGGATGGCCTGCTGGCGCTGTTCGGACCGGATGACCTACCCACGCAAACCTATTTCGGTGACGGTGGCGCTATTCCGCTCGAGGTGATGGATCATCTGCGCGAGTGCTACCGGGCCGAGACCTACTCCTTCGACTGGCGCAGGGGCGACGTCCTGTTGATCGACAACATGCTCACCGCGCACGCTCGTGAGCCGTTCACCGGGCCGCGCACGATCGCGGTGGCGATGGCTGAACCATTCGTCCCAGCCGGCTGACCTCCGGCCCGGTCACCCGGTTAGGCGCGGCTCAGACGGGCAGGTCGCGGCCGAGTCCGAGCCGCCCTGCCGCCTCGCGTACCCGATCAGCCAGCGCGACATCCAGAATCGACATCCCGAACGGATTGCTGACGATGATGTCGCCCTCCGCGGCGCGGCCGGGGTGCGCACCGATCAGCACCTCGCCGATGCTGGCATCGACCGCGCGGGCCGGTGGCCGGGGCGCGACGTCCGGGTTCGGATCGCCACCGGGCGCCAGCAGGCTGCCGTCCCGCCACATCCGCCCGAGCAGCCGGCGCGAGTCATCGCGCACGAGGTGCCAGTCGTCGACCAGCAGCAGGTCGCATTCAGTGATCACAGCGGGCGTCAGATCGTCCAGGGAAATATGGGCGACCAGCGCACCGGGACGCAGCCAGGCCAACGGGAGGTAGCCTTCGGTGACGGTAGTAGCCGGGATGACGAGGTCGCTGTTGCGGACGCACTCCTCGGCGCTGGCGGCCACTCGGATCTTCAGCCCATGCCGCAGCGCTGTAGCGGCACACTGTTCTGCAAGGCGCAACGCGATCGCCCGGTCGCGGTCATAGAGCCAGAATTCAGCAAGGCCGGTCAACCGGCCAGCCAGCAGCACGAGGTGGGCCTTGGCCAGCGTGCCGCAGCCGATCAGGCCGCAGCTGGTCGCGTGGCCGGCCACCGCCAGCGCGGTCACTACGGTGACCGCCGCGGTACGCACCGCGCTGATGTAGGCGGCCTCCATGATCATCTGTGGCCGCGCGGTTTCCGGATCGAAGACCATGGTGAAACCCTGCGAACGCGGGATGCCCCGGGCAGGATTCCCCAAACTGCTGTTGATCACTTTTAGCCCGAGCGCCGTTCGGTCCGGGTAATGCAGGCCGCCGGGCATCGCCAGGCAGCGAGCGGTGTGGCCAGTGGAATCCTGCCAGCCGAGGTAGGCCTCGGGCGGCAGGATGGCGTTGCCGGCAGCGTGCTGACGTAGCGCCTCGGCAGTGACCTCGACGGCATCAAGGTCCCTGCACGCGCGTACTACCTCCTGCCGACTCAGGTAGCGAACCTGGGCGTCAGCGTGTTCATCTTCAAAGAAGTCCACCGGAGGACCCTATCCGCAGCCGCCATTGAATCTCTTTCAATAGGCGAAGATCGTACCCGTTCCACGACTGGAGCGACTCGCATCGATCTTTCACCGGCCGGGTGAGTGAGATCCCGTCAGGACCACCCGCTGTGTTCGGTGGTGAGTTCCGCCGTCGGGTCCCGGCCGGGCGGCCCGCTGCCGCGCGGGTCTGGCTACCAGCCCGTGGCTGGGGGTGGTGCGGGATTGCCCGGAGGGTGCGGGAGTCGGCGGGCTGATCCGGGGTCGGGCGACGCGCGCCGTGTCGTGCGAGCACAGGCGGCGCCGAGGACGCGCGGGGCCTGGCAGGACCGTGTCGGCGTGACGCGGTAGGCGAGGGCCGGGGTGAGCAGACCGTTCCCGCAGTGCCGGTACTGATTGTCGTGATAGCCGAAGAATACCTTGAGGTCGCGACTCCAGTCCGCCCCCGAGCTTCCCAACCCCGAATAGGAAGAAAATCGCTGCTACACGGCCGTCGCAACCTTTGCGGCCGTCGCATACGTCAGCTGCGGCCCCTACTGCCCAGGCGTCCGAGAAGCGGGGCTCACCGCGGCAGCTGCTGCCACCCCGCGGGCGGATCTGTCCACGCCACGGCGCAGAGCACACCAGCCGCGGGGCGCCGAGCGCCTGGTTCCGCCCGCACTCCGGGGCATCCCTCTGCCCGGCCAGCCCAGAAAACCGGCGGAATCGCGACGAGTAGCGATACGAAATCGAAACGATAGAGCCGGCGCAGGCCGTCCCCCTATAGTCAATCCGCCAGATTTGGTGCGACCACGTGCCGGGCGAGTATTCTCAGGGGCAATCATGGTCAAGGAAGTGGTAGTGGTCGGCGGCGGTACTGCGGGGTGGATGAGTGCGACCTATCTCAAGGCAGCTTTCGGCGACCGGCTATCGGTCACCCTAGTCGAGTCCGACCGGCTTCCCACCATCGGAGTCGGCGAGGCGACTTTTAGCACCGTCCGGCACTTCTTCGACTACCTCGGCCTCCAGGAGCAGGAATGGATGCCGCACTGCTCGGCCTCCTACAAGCTGGCGATCCGGTTCGAGAACTGGCGCGGCGACGGTGGCCACTTCTACCACCCATTCGAACGGCTGCGCGCCGTCCACGGATTCAGCCTCGCCGACTGGAACCTCGCGCTGGGCGATCCGGACCGCGCCTTCGACCAGAACTGCTTCCTGATGGCCAAACTGTGCGAGGCCGATCGGTCACCGCGCCAGATCGGCGGCAACCTGTTCGCCGCCGGCCTTGATGGTTCGCTCGGCCGCTCGACCCTGGAGGAGCAGCGCGCTCAGTTTCCCTACGCCTATCACTTCGACGCGGCACTGCTGGCACTTTACCTGGCCGAGTTCGGCAGAGCTCGCGGGGTGCGGCACGTCGTCGATGACGTGGTCTCCGTGGAGCAGGACGAGCGCGGCTGGATCAGCGCGGTCCGGACCAAGAGCAATGGCAGGCTGGTTGGTGACCTGTATCTGGACTGCACAGGCTTCAGAGCGCTCCTGATCAACGAGGTGCTCGACGAGCCGTTCGAGTCCTTCCTGGACGTGTTGCCCAACAATCGAGCGGTGGCCCTGCGGGTGCCCTGGGAGGAGTCACCCCGGAGCATGTCGCCATACACCACCGCCACCGCCCTGGAATGCGGCTGGATGTGGACCATCCCGCTTTATGACCGGGTCGGCACCGGCTATGTCTATTCAGACCAGTTCTGCACCCCGGAGCGGGCCGAGCAACGGCTGCGCGAGCAGGCAGCGCCGGGGGCGGACGGGCTGCAGGCAAACCACATCGCCATGCGCATCGGCCGGCAACGCAACTCGTGGGTGCACAACTGCGTGGCAGTGGGATTGTCAAGCGCGTTCGTCGAGCCGTTGGAGTCCACCGGCATCTTCTTCATCCAGCACGCGGTGGAGCAGCTGGTCAAGAACTTCCCGGACGGCAGTTGGGACCCAGCGTTGATGCGCACGTACAACGAGAGGGTCGCCCACGTCATTGACGGCGTGAAGGAGTTCCTGGTGCTGCACTATCGGGCTGCCGACCGGGCGGACACACCGTACTGGCGAGCCACCAAGGAGCGTTCCGTACCGGACGGGCTGGCCGACCGGCTCGAGATCGCCAGCAGCCGGCTACTGGACGAGACCACCATTTACCCGCACTACCACGGCTTCGAGGCATACTCCTGGAACACTATGCTGCTAGGCTTGGGCCATCAGCCGAGAACGGCGCGGCCGGCGCTGGCGCTGATTGATCCGACGCGGGCCCGGTCCGAGTTCGTCCGGCTGCAGGCCGAGGCCGACCAGTTGCTTGCCTCACTGCCCAGCGTGCAGGAATACCTCGGTTGGCTCAATCAGCGAAAGCCGGCTCCGGCCGGCAGCGCGGTCTGACCCAAGGCCATTGTGAGACGAACGGTTCACTGCACTGCTGGTCGACGGTGCTATCGCCGTACCGCTCACTAGATCCTTGATCCACGGCCTGTAACGGGACCCAAGTCCCGCTAAGCAGGCGTCCGAGAAACGGGGCTCTCCTCACCGCCCACCGGCATGGGCATGATCGGGCTGACCCTGCCCGAGATCTGCCGGCTGATCGCCACCCTGCTCCAGCGACCACGTCTCGCCGACCGCGCTTGGGCCTGGGCGGACTGGCACCGACGCCGCCTGCACCAGGCCCGACGCAGCCACTACAAACGACGCGAACTCAGCCAACTACCGTTGCAGTACTGGACGGCTGGGAGTATTAGGCTGTGCGGCATGCCCATTGGGTCGGCGCCGCGGGCGCTGCGGATCTTGATCGCCGAGGACAGCGTACTGGTGCGCGAGGGCCTGCTCCGAGTGCTGGACAGGTTCGGCCATCAGGTCGTTGCGACGCTGCCGGATGCCGAGGGCTTCATCGAGGCGATCGCCGAGCATCAGCCAGACCTCCTGATCACGGATGTCCGACTGCCGCCCAGCTTTGGCGAAGAGGGCCTGCGTGCGGCGGCAGCGGTGCGCCGGCAGTATCCGGCAATGCCGATACTGATAGTCAGCCAGTACATCAAGCGGATCTATGCAAGCGAACTGATGGCTTTTGGGGACGGTGTCGGCATCGGCTATCTGCTCAAGGAGCGGATCGGCGACCTGGCGGCCTTTGCCGAGGCGCTGCAGACAGTCGTCGATGGCGGAACGGTCTTCGACCCCGAGGTGGTGCGGGAGATACTGCGGCATGACCGAGATCCGATCCGGCGGCTGTCCGCCCGCGAGCGCGAGGTGCTGGCCCTGATCGCGGAGGGACGGTCGAATGCGGCTACCGCACGAGCGCTGTCAGTAAGCGAGGCGGCGGTGGGCAAACATGTCGGGGCGATCCTGGCCAAGCTGAATCTGCCGCCGGACGAAGGTAGCCATCGACGAGTGCTGGCTGTGCGCGCCTACCTCAATGGCTGAGGTGGCACCGCTCGATTGGTCCAGGCCAGCGTCTGTGAGCTCACCCAGGCCAGCAGGAGCGCCAGGGGCAGTTCGGCGAGCAATGCCAGCGCGATGGACAGCAGGTAGTCCAAGCGCGGACCGGCCGACTCGCAGTCGAACCAGGCGTCGACGGCGAGCAGCGTGGCGGTAGCCGCAGCGACCGGGCTGACCGCAGCGTGGCGCAGGTGGAGCAGCCGGACCACCAGCAGCATGCCGACCACTTCGGCCACGTCCAGACCCACCCAGGAACTACCCAGGCCGCGCTGACCCACCCGTCCATGCAACTGCCACATCAACACCCCGATCCAGAGGGTAAGCACGATCGCGCAGATCACGAGGAACTTCGCCAGCCATCCCAATGTCGACTGCAGCGACACCCGCCGCCACACCCGCAGGACGGGGAACCGATACAGAACTCCTACCAGAACGAGTCCGCACACCGCATTAATCAAAACGATCGTCATGATACCATCTCATATCTTTCACGGCGAGGGAATCCTGGTCGCAACTTCTTCGCTGTCGCGCGTGAGGAAAGCGCAGCACACACACGCGGCACGTCCTGCGCGATGTATCTGTCGGCCGCAGGGAGCACCTTCGCGGTGAAGGCTACCGCCAGGTATCCATCGGTCCGCGTGGACCGTGACTGCAAGGCCCCAGCAAGCACCAGCTGCGCCGGAGCGCCGGGGCAGATGTTGGCGCGCGGCGCCCGGCGAAGCCCTCCGAGCGGTATTGGCCACCGGCATGGCTTACGTCCAGGGAGCTATCTTTCGCCGCGGCGACCAGCTCGGCTCCGTCGGTCACTGATGACGCTGCGCGAAGAAGGCGGCAGCCTTTGAGAGGAACTCACGCTCTATCCGGAGTTCCCGGTTCTCCTTCTCCAGCTGGCGTAGCCGCGCCCGCTCAGACATGGACAGCGGCTCCTCCTCGCTGTCGTTCGGATGGGCGCGCCGCCAGGTCGCGACCCAGCCGCCGAGGGTACCCCCGTTGATACCCAGTTCCTTCGCGACCGCGGAGATCGGTCGACCCGAATCAATGACGAGTCGCACTGCCTCGTCCTTGTACTCAGGCGTGAACCGCCGGCGCTGCTCGGCCATCAACATCCTCCCAATTGTCCCACCGGGATCAGTGCCCGAAGAGCGGTTACCACCTCAGTTGCACCGGGGCGGGCCAGCCGCGGTGTCCGAGGGCGATCGGCAGCTCGAAGGCACGTGCCGCGGCCCTGCTGGGCCGCACAGGCCGAACGGTTGGCTCACGCGGGGTCGAAGTTCGGCGAGCAACCGGTCCACCAGCAGCTCACACCGCGGAAGGCGCGACTCGGTAACGAGGTACGGCGCGCCGACCAGCTCGATGGCCGCCGATAACGCCCTGCCCATGCCCGCATGCCGGCCCGGGGCGGGCACATCAGCGGCACCGGCTGGCCGTCGACATCCGGTTGCGTCGCCGGGCCTGGCCCGCTGCTGACGCGCCTGCACCCACCCAAAGATGGTGTGGTCATGAGCTGTACCTGCCCGCTTCGAGGTGACGGTTCCGGATCGGACGGCTCCCGGGAATGGTCCGAGGACACTTGCACCGCCTACTCGCGGTTGCCGACGAGCTGGATTGGCCGAGCACGCATCACGAGCAGGCACGGAATCGCCGTCGACAGGATCGCGATCACGATAATCACACCTGCCAGGCTGGCGAGCGTGCCCCATTCGATCACGATTGAAGATGAATCGGTCACGTCGCGGATGGCATCCCTGAGTCCGGCGAGTGAGAGCGTGGTCGCGATTGCCGCGAGCAGCACACCGACCAGGACGGCAAGTAGCGTTTCAGCCGTGCTGATCAGGACGATTCGCCATCGTCCCGCACCCGCCAGTCGCAGTGCCGCGAACTCCCGGCCACGGGCCGCGGTCGCCATCACAATCGTGTTGACGGTTGCCAACCCGCTGTAGAGCAGCACGATGAGAAGTACCGTGGTCGCATTCTGGCGGCTGTGCTCGATCTGATGCCGGTCAGTCGTTCTCGCCCATTCTGTCGTCGCCAGGACCGTCACGTCCGGCCGGTGGACCGCTGCAGCGATCATCGCCGCGCTCAGTCCGGCCGGGCCACCCACGTCGATCCGTTCGGCCAGCAGTTGGCCTGCATGGGATGGGGTCACGAACGCGGAGTTGTTGCCGAATCCGGTACGCAGCACGGCGGCTACCGTCAATTGCGCGCGGGTGCCGTCGCCGAATACCACGGTTACCCTGTCGCCGACCTTCCGGCCCCATTCCTGGTCGATCAGTATCGTGCCGTCGTTGAGTCCCGTGACCGAGCCCGCTACCACCTGGAGGTCGAAGAGGGTCCTCAGTGCTGCCGGCTGTACCGCCTGTGCCTCGTACTGAACCAGGCTGGTGCTGCCGCGCTGCGGACCGTACAGCTGTACCTGGTACACCGGCTCGCTGGTCACGCCCGGCAGCTCCGCCACCTGATCCGCCACCGACCGGTCCAGGCCTGGCCCGGTCTTGCTCACCACGGTGAACTGCGAGGACAGCGATCGATTCAGCTCATGTGACTTCGCCGCGTTCAACGTCGCCAGTGATCCGAGCAGGGCCGCGGCCAGCCCCAGGGTGATGAGCACCGGCACCGCTGTGGCGGCGGCTCGGCGGACGGAGGCGAGGGTGGTCTGCCGGATCAGTAGGCCTGTCGCGCCCGGGCCGAGAACCAGCGGAAGCGTGGCGACCTCGGTCACAGGGCGGATCGCCAGCGGTGCGAGCAGCGCGACGGCCACGATCAGCACCACCCCGAAGCCCTGGTTCAGCCCGATCGCGACCAGCGGGTCGGCCAACGGCACCAGCCACAGCAACGCGATGCCGAGCAGCAGGGTGAACAGGCCCAGCATCCAGCGGGCCGGCCCCATTCCGCTCCGGCTTACCTGCGACTGCCGCAGCGCCTCGATGGGGCGGATCCGGCCGGCCCGCAGGCAGCCCAGTGCGGCGCCGGCCAGTGCGACGCAGACCCCGGTGAGCAGCACGCCGGCCAGGGTCACCAGCACCAACGGTGTCAGTCGCACCTGGAACCATTCCGGTGCTACCTGCCGGGCGACCAACCAGCGCGCCAGCAAGGGGCTGCCTACCAGTCCGATCAGTGCGCCGAGGGTGGCGGCGACCAGGCCGACCAGCGCAGCCTCGGCCAGCACGATCGTCCTGATCTGCCGGGGGGTACCGCCAGCCAGCCGCAACAGGGCCAGTTCGCGCTGGCGCTGGTGGACAGAGAACGCAAAGGTGGCGCTGACCAGAAAAATCGTGACGATGGCGGCCAACCCGGCGGTCACCCCCAGCAGGCCGGTCACCGACCGCAGTGCCATCCGCTCGTCGGCCCGGCCGGGGTCGGCATCGTGGCGGGCGTTGCCGGTCAGGACCAGCTCACGTGGGCGATCCGGTTGGTCGCGGTTCACCCGGGCGGTCGATTGGCGCAGCCGGTCGGCCGAGCCGTACACCACCGCGGCATTGATCGGCGGGCTCAGTTCGGCTGCCCGGTCGTCGGCGAAGAAGATCGCCTGCTCGAACGAGGTCGCCGCGGTCACTCCGCTGACCCTGTAGCTGGCCGGGCCGGCCACCGTCAACACGCTGACCTGCCGGCCCACCATGTCACGCGGAGCACCGGCCAGCACCACCTGGTCGGTGCCGCTCGGTGGGCTGCCGGCGAGCAGCCGGTACGGCGTGAAGGCCGCCGCCGACCACCCGTGTCCCAGCGGCGGCCGGCTCTTCGCGGTCCGGCTGCCGGCCAGCTGGGCGTAGAAGGAGCGGTCCTGGACCACTCGGCCGGCCCCGCGGGCCGCCGCCAGCGCCGCGGCCGGCAGCGCCGGGCGACCGTCCAGGCTGAGCCGATCAGTGTAGCCGTCGCCGCGGATCGGGACGGACGTGTCGGGGGTGAGCACCGCGGGTGCGGTGGCGAACCGCAACGGGCGGTGCCCGCCGGGACCAGCGGCGCCGGTGAGCGCGACGCCCACCGACGACAGCAGTGTGACCCCGACCAGAAGTGCCGCGAAAGTGCCTGCGAAGCTGACCCAGCGGACCCGCAGGGTGGCCAGTGCGATGCTCAGCACGAGAGCCCTTCCAGCCGAGTCATCTGGGCGGTGACCTTCTCGATGGTCGGGTCGACCAGTTCGCCGGCCAACCGGCTGTCAGCCAGGAACACCACCCGGTCCGCGTAGGACGCGGCCAGCGGATCGTGGGTGACCATGATGGTGGTCAGCCCGGCACCGTCGACCAGGCTGCGCAGCGCGGTGAGCATCTCGCCCGAGGTGGTGCGGTCCAGCGCACCGGTCGGCTCGTCGGCGAACAGCACCTGCGGACGGGTGACCAGGGCGCGGGCGATGGCGACCCGCTGCTGCTGGCCACCGGACAGCTGGCTGGGCAGGTGTCCGGTCCGATCTGCGAGGCCGACCTGCTGCAGTGCCACGCGCACCTCGGCCCATTTCGGCCGGCGGCCGGCCAACCGCAATGGCAGCGCGACGTTCTGCTCGGCGGTGAGTGCCGCGATCAGGTTGAAGGACTGGAACACGAAACCGAGCCGTTCCCGCCGCAGCCGGGTGAGCGCGGTCTCGTTGAGGCTGGTCAGGTCGGTGCCCGCCAACAGCACCTGACCGCCGGTCGGCCTGTCCAGACCGGCCGCGCAGTGCAGCAGGGTGGACTTGCCCGAGCCAGAAGGACCCATGACCGCGGTGAAGGAACCGCTCGGGAAGCTGAGGGTGATCGAGTCCAGCGCGGTCACGGCGGCCGCGCCGGTTCCATAGACCTTGCTCACGCGGATGAGCTCGATGGGCTGCGCCGACGACATCCATCCAGTACATCCATTCCGACACGCTCTGGCACTACGCCCCGGCGGACAATCGAGAGTATGGCTAGCCCTACCACCCGGCTGGATGCCTGTCCCCCAGGGGTGCCCGGCAATGGTTCGCTCCCGGCTGCCGGCCATCCGGCCCGGTCGGTCTGCCCCTACGCTGACACTGATGACTGAGCCGGCATGTGACGGTAAGTGGCCGATCGGTGCTCGACAGATGCCGACCGGTGCACGCGCCACTGTCTGGCAGGCGTTGCGCCGGCGCGACTACCTGGCCGGTTGGTGGCCGCTGCGGGCCGCGGCCTACCTGGCCAGCGGGGTTCTCCTCGCTGTCACCGCGCTGGTGCTGCTGAGCGTCCTGGCGGTGATCGGCTCCGCGCTGGCCGTGCTCCTGGTCGGGCTGCCGATGCTGGTCGGGCTGCTGCTGTCCGGCATCCCGATCGGGGCGGTGGAGCGGTCGCGGTTACGCCTCGTCGACAGCCGGCCGGTCGGGAATCCGCACCTGTCGCTGGAACGACCGGGAGCCCTGGCCTTCGCCCGGGCGCGGTTCGGCGAGCTGGCCAGCTGGCGGGAGCTTTGCTACGTCGGGCTGCTCTGCCTGTTGCTGTGGCCGACCGGGCTGGCGGCACTTGCCGGCGGCATTGGCCTTCCGGTGGCGCTGTTCTACACCTCGGCCAGCCTCCTGACCGGGTTGAACCCGGTGGTCCGGCCGCTGCCCGGTTGGTCGGTGCAGGGCACCTGGCCGGCACTGGGGTCGCTGGTGCTGGCGGCGGTGCTGCTGCCCGCCGGCTGCTACCTGGTCGGCGTAGTGGCGGCGGTGCATGCCCGGCTGGCCCGGTTGCTGCTGGGCGCCCGCGAGCCGGAGACCAGCGCCCGGTTGGCCCAGCTCACCTCGTCCCGCAGCCGGTTCGTGGCGGCCTTCGAGGCGGAGCGCCGGAGGCTGGAGCGGGACCTGCATGACGGCGCACAGCAGCGACTGGTCGCGCTGAACATGACCCTCGGACTGGCTCGGTCGGTCGCTCCGGGTGATGTCGAGCCGTTGTTGCTGCAGGCTCAGCAGGAGTTGGCTGCCGCAATGCGCGACCTGCGCGACCTGATCCAGGGAATACACCCGCGGCTATTGACCGACCGAGGTCTGGCGGTCGCGCTGGCAGATCTCGCCGACCGGTCGTCGGTGCCCGTGACGCTGTCGGTGGATCTGCCCGGACGGTTGCCCGACCCGGTGGAGGCTGCGGCCTACTTTGTGGTCTGCGAGGCTCTGGTGAACGTCGCCCGGCACAGCGGTGCGGACGAGGCGTGGGTGAGTGGCATGGTGACCGGTTCGGAGCTCCGCATCGAAGTGCGCGACGACGGGTGCGGTGGAGCGGTGGAGGCGGACGGCTCCGGCCTGGCCGGTCTGCGTGACCGGCTGGCGGTGCTGGACGGGAGCCTGCGCGTGCTCAGCCCGGTCGGCGGCCCGACCCAGGTGCGCATGAGCCTGCCGCTGGTGCCCGGCGGCGACATGTCACCGGAACCGGCGCAGCGATCAGAGGCTGAGTAGGGGCCGGCCAGCGGGACTGCTCCGGACCGATGGAGCAGCCCGGTGACCGGATCGCGTCGTCCTCAGCTCGACGAGGGCCGAACGGTCCTGCCTGCTCCGGGCCGGCGCTGGCCGAGTGACTGGTCCAGGCCGGCGAGCCGGATCAGTTCGATCAGTGCGTCGGCGAACAGGCGGCGGGCCTCGGCTGGTTCGCACTGGGTCTGCTCGGGGGCCAACCGGGCAAGGACCTGGCTGCGGCCATGCCGGTCATCGGCCAGCATGAACTCCGCGAGCGCCAGCCGCAGCCGCCCGTTCCCCTCGTCGTAGCCGAGCAGCGCAGCGGCACAGGCCATCGCCTCGACGCCCCGCCCATCACCGGCCAGCGCGGCACCCTCGTGCGCCAGGCTGCAGCACTGCCGAGCGGTCTCGGTGGCGACACGCGAGGCAGCGATGATGATCGCCAACTGCCAGGCCAGACCGGTCTGCTGGCGGCGGACGGCCTGGCGGACCACGGCCAGAATGGTCTGCTGCTCGAGTTCAAACCACGCCTGTGGATCGGCCACCAACTCGCGGGCCTGCCGCTCGGGCAGCAGCCAGCGCGGAGCCGGCGCCGACGGCCATGCGAAGTCGGCGCCGTAGCGGATTCGGTGCGCGTTTTCGGCCAGCGCCAGCAGCGCACCGTGGGCTCGGTCCACCGCATTCCGCAGCTCAGCCGCACTGTCGACGCAGGTCGCAAGCTCGCGCGCATACAACCCGGCCAGCTCGCGAAACGCGTAGCGGGCCCTGCCCTTGCCATCCACCGACACCACTCGCAGCAGTTGCACATCCACCAGCCGCTCCATGATCTGATCGGTCCGGATCAGGCTGGCATCAATGAGGGCGGCACCCAGCCAGACCGTGAACGCGGGAGTGGCAAGCATCCCCAGGAGCCGGAACAGCCTCGCCTCCTCCGGCTGCAGGTGGCGGTAGCTCGAGGCAAAGCTGGACCGGATGCTGACCTCACCCTCCGTCAGTTCATCCAACCGCCGGTGCGGATCCTCCAACCGGCGCACCAGATCAGCGGCCGTCCAGTGTGGTTTTGCAATCAGCCGACTGGCGGCGATCCGGATTGCCAGCGGCGATCGCCCGCACAGTTCGGCGAGCCGCTGGGTCTGCGGATCACTTGTCCGGATCCGGCTGCGGCCGACCAACGTGCCCAGCAGCTCCACCGCCGCGGGCTGAGCCAGCTCGGCCAGGCTTACGTAGGTCACTGCAGGGTCGCCGTAGAGCTCGGCGATCGGCTGCCGGCTGGTGATCAACACCTTGTAGGAACCGGAAACAGGTAGCAACGGCTCGATCTGGCTGTAGGAACTGGCGTTGTCCAGCAGCACGACCAGTCGACGCCCGTCCAGCACATTGCGGTAGAGCGAGGTTCGGTCCGACAGCGCCCGCGGGATCTGACCGGGTGGCACGTGCAGTGCTTGCAGGAATTGATCCAGTACCACGCTCGGATGCTGGATCTGCTCGCCGTCATCGAGATCGGCGTACATCTGGCCGTCCGGAAAATCCTTGGCGTGCTGCTGCGCCCAGTGCGCCGCCAGCGCCGTCTTGCCTGCGCCGGGTGTGCCGGTGATCAGTCCGACCCGCCGCCGGGAGCCGGACGGCTCGCTCAGCAACCTGTCCAGGCTGCTGAGCTCGGCGCCGCGATCGATCAGCTCGGCCGGCACGACCGGCAGCTGGGACGGGCGGTCGGAATACACCGGCGGGCTGGTCAGGCTCACGGTGGTCGGAGTCAGCAGGCTCGGATCATCGCGCAGGATGGCGGCCTGCAGATTCTGCAGCTCCACCCCGGGCTCCAGCCCGATCTCGGCGATGAGCAACCTGCGCCCCTCGGCAAAGGTGTCCAGCGCCTCGGCCCGGCGACCAGACCGGTACTGGGCAAGCATCAGGTTGGCCCGCCCGCGCTCGCGCAGCGGGTGTTGCCGGACCAGGCCGGTCAGGTTGCGGATCAAGGTGCGGTGCATGCCCCGGTTCAGCTTGAGCGTCAGGTGCTCCTCGAGCACGGTCAGCCGCTGCTCGTCCAGGTTGGCCGCTTCGTTCCGGACCAGATCACTGTCTATACCGGCCAGCGCGTCACCGCGCCAGAGAGCCAGGGCCTGGTCGAAGAGGCGGTCGGCCGGTTCTAGCTGGTCGATGTGAACCAGGGCCCGGGCCTGATTGACCAGCTCTGTGTACTGAACCAGGTCTATGGTGGCGTGCGCGGAGGACAACTTGTACCCGGGATGAACGGTCTGAATGATCTCGTCTGCGCAGCCGGCCGAGCGCAGGGCCTTGCGCAGTGCGCTCACGCAGATGGCGATCTGTCCGCGTCCGGTGTGTGGCGACCGGCCGTTCCACAGCCCCTCGATCAGCGCATCAACGCTGACCACGCAGTCTGCCGACAGCAGCAGGATCGCAAGGAGTGTGCGATGCCGGGGTCCACCGATCTTGATGCTCTCCTCGCCGGCGTGGGCCTCCAAAGGCCCGAGCAAACCGAAATGCAGCGGATCAGTGGGAGACATATAGCAACCATAGTTTGCTTTAGACGAAGAAGCTACCGGCGTCACTGCTTTTTAAGGCAACCTGAAAGGATCAACCAACGGCTTCGCGCCCTACCGTGGACCCGGGCAGGTGAGTGGGGTGACAACGGCGTTCGCCGCGATCTTCATAGTTGCGTCACCGAGACACTCAGGCCATCCCGAAGGTGTCCTCGTCACCGACGAAACAGGGGATCCGAAAGAGGGAATGGCTACGATCGGTGTTCAACGGCAGTACACGGTACCGCGGGGATGATTGAGAACTCGCAGGACACGATATAGCTGACCTACGCCTCCCCGGCCAGGCATGCCTTCATTGATAACGCTCCGTACATACCGAAGTCGTGGATAGACGGCCGGCGCGATGCGAGGCCCGGGGCTTCGGCATGTTTGGGGTTCGACCAGATTCGTCTTGTTTGTCGGATATTCTTGACGGTGAAGCTTCCCGGCGCATCTGTCTGTTCCCGTCGACGCTGTTGGGCGTGGTGCATGTCGTCGGCGGGCGGGCTGCTGCTGACGGAGACGGTCCGGTGTCCGGACCGGTAGCCGCATCGTCCGAGGCGGAGCCTGTCAATCCCGGTGAGACATCAGGCTGCTTGGTTCGTGGGTAGCGCCTCCTCGGTCTCGATGATCGCTGG
>NZ_JALKFT010000021.1:0-94456 GCF_023242945.1 Frankia umida | reverse complement strand
GGCTCGTTGGGATGGGGCCCGCAGGGCCTCGGTCTGGGTTACCCGGTGGGCGCGGCCATTCTGTCCGCGCTGCTGGTGGCCATCTTAGTGGTGTGGGGGGGGCGCGGGCGGCCCCCCCCGCGGCCGTCGCCGACCGGATCGCTTCGTCGGCGTCCCGATCGGCGCTGGTACTGCCATCGGTGCCATCGGTGCCATGGTTGCCAGCGGTGCGGGTGGTGCCAGCGTTGGCCGCTCGCGCGGCGTGGACGGCGTCCACCGTCGCCCGCACTGTCGCGGCCAGCGCCTCGCCGGCGGTCACCAGGTGCCGGGCGACCTCCGGCCGTTCGGCGACGAAGGTGGCCAGCAGCTGGCACCACGGGCAGCCGGGGCAGCTCCACGCCGCCCCGGCCGGCCCGGAGCCGGAGCCCGCCGGCCCGGTCTGGTCGTCAGCCGCTGGCGCGTCGTCGGCGGCCGCCGCGTGGCAGTCGCAGGTGCGCTCCGGCGGCGCGGACGGCTCGCCCGGGCCGCCGGCGGCCGGCGCGGTGCTCGTCCGTCCGGCTGTTCGTGGGGACGCGGGCTGCTCGGAGCCGGACTTGTCGGGCACCGGACGGCCAGGGGTGGTCGGCACCCCGATCAGGGCGCTGGCGCCCGCGGCGGCGACGTCGGCGACGACGCTCCAGAGCCGCCGGGCCGGCGTGGCCCGCGCCGGTTCGTCACCGGCGAGGGAACGCAGGGCGTCGGCGAGCAGTGCCGCCTCGACCGCCAACGACCCAGGCGCAGGTGCGCGCCCCGGCCCGGCCGAGCCCGCCGAGCCCGCCGAGCCCGCCGAGCCCGCCGAGCGACGTGCCCCGGCCTCGTCGGCGGCCCCGGCGGCGGAGCTCATGCGCGCACCCAGCGATCCGGGTCGGGAACGAACGAGACGACCAGTCGGTCACCGCGCAGCCGGGCGGCACTGACATCGCAGCGGCGCAACGCGGCGGGCAACGGCACGGCCCGGCGGAACGCGCCCACCGTCACCACCAGGTCGTCGCCCAGGCGGGCGAGATCCACCTGCGAGCCGTCGACGAACGGCAGGCCGAACGTCAGCGCGAACCCGTCCTCGGTGCGTTCGACCCGCGGCTGGTCGCCGCCCACGGCCAGGCCGGAGCCGAGCACACTGGCCGGATCCAGCTCGCCGTAGGCCGCGGCACCGAACGCGGCCAGTTCCTCCAGGCCCACGGGTTCGCCCGCGCGGTAATGGACCGGCAGGACGGGCGTCGGTGCGAAGGCGCTGGTCAGCTCGGCGAGTTCCTCGCGATGGGCGGCCGCCCAGCCGGCCCGCCAGGCATCCGCGCCGATCGGCGACAGAATCCGGTTGACGACCACACCGTCCAGGGTGAACCCGTGCAGCGCCAGTGCGGTGAGACTGCTCTGGGCGGCCCGCAGCGCGCCACCCTGTGGGGTGAGCACCAGTCGCACGCTGGTGGTGGCCTGATCGGTCAGGATCGCGCGCAGATCGATCGCGGCCCGGTGAATGCGCGAGACGGTGTCGTAGGCGGGGGCGGCGAGGCTCCCCCACCGGCCACCGAACACGGATCTGCCGAACCCGGGTCGCAGCCAGCGGGCGAAGGCGCCGTCGGGCGGCAGAAGCCGCCGGCAGTACCAGGACAGCGTCTCCGGGAAGGCGAGCAGCCGCAGCATGCCGGCCAGCGGCCCACCGTCGACGACGACGACGTCATGGTGACCGGCGGTGAGGCCGTCCCGCAGCTCGAGCAGGGTGAGCGTCTCGATGGCACCGGGCAGGAAGGCGAGCTCCTCGAGCTCCATCGGGTCGATGGCGACGCTTGGCCAGGTGTGCGCCAGCACCGCCCGGACCGCCGGCCAGCGGGCCTCCACGGCCTGGCGCAGGTCGACCTGCCGGCCGGTCAGATTGGGTTCGAGTTCGGTCTCCTGCGCGCCGACCGGATGGTCGAGCACCCCGGAGAGCCCGGCTGCGGGGTCGACGGACAGCAGCAGGGTGCGGTGCCCGCGCTGGGCGGCGAGCACCGCGGTCGCCGCCGCCACTGTCGTCGTTCCGGCCCCGCCCTTGCCGGTGACGAGCACACACCGCACGTGAGCTCAGCTCTCGACGTGCTTCTTGAGATCCTTGAGCGCGGCGTCGACGATGCCGCTCTGCACCTTGCGCCGCAGCATGCCCGGGATCTTGACCTTGGTCTCGGCGGTGAGGTCGTAGGTGACCTCGGTGCTGCCATCGCCCAGATCACGCAGCGTGTAGCTGCCGTCCTGCGACGACATCGCCTCGCCCTGCACCATCGACCAGCTGACCTGCGAGTTGTCCGTCCACGTGTACTCGTTGACGAACTCGTCCTTGATGACGATGGCGTTGATACGGAAACGGGCGCGGCGCGGGCGGCCGTCGGGGCCGATCTCGAGCACCTCCGCCTCCTCGATCTGCCCGACCCAGACCGGGTAGGCGGGGATGTCGGCGATCGCGCCCATCACCGCGGCCGGCCGGGCGTTGATGACGATCGTCGATCGGGCGTGGTCCGCCATGGCGAGTAGCACCTCCACATTCGTCTGACATGTCTTGTCGGACACGTCTGCAGGAGCACGGCGTCGCCGGCTCGCCGGTTTTCCGGGCATCCTCGCGGAGCCGGATGATTCCCCGACCGATCGCCTGAGGCTACCGGAAGCCGGACCGGCCACCACGGAGCGGCCGGCTACCACTCGAGGACGAACGGCCGGCCGGTGGCGTTGAAATGCCCCACGTTCACGCACCGCGTGCCACCGATCTCAATGCTGGCCAGCAGCGGCTGGTGCACATGCCCGAACAGCACGTAGCGAGGTCGGGTGTCGTGAATGGCGGCCAGGATCGCGGTGCTGCCGCGTTCGAACCGGCCAGCGACCACGTCGTAGACGAGCTCCGGCAGATGCGGCGGAATATGACAGCAGAGCACGTCCACGGCTCCCAGAGCGGCCACCTTGGCCGCGAAGGTCCCCTCGTCGATCTCATACGGGGTACGCATCGGACTGGACAGCCCCCCACCGACGAAACCGAAGCGCCAACCGTCGAGCTCGACGGTCTGCCCGTCCAACAGGGTGATGCCCGAACGCAGGAAGTCGGGATACAGGTGGGGCAGGTCGACATTGCCGAACGTCAGGTAGGTGGGGGTCGGGAAGGCGGCGAACAGCTGCGCGTACTGGCGGCGGACCGCGTCCTCGACGATCTGCGTGCGGTCCCCGCCCAGCTCCGCCCACAACGACTGCGACCACGCCCGGGCCTCGTCGAACCGGTTGTCGGTACGCAGTCGCACCATCCGGCGGACGGCCTCGGCGCCGAACAGGTCGCCCATGATGCCCCCGCCGGGGTTGGCATAGTCGGTGAACAGCACGAGATCACCCAGACAGATGAACGCATCGGCGCCCCGCCCCGCCGCGGCCAGCGCATCGGCCCGCCCGTGTACGTCGCTGACCACATGCACCCGCATATCCGAAGCTTAGGGCCCTGACAGTCGCCTACCCGACGCTCGACGGCTAACGTCTGATGACCCGGGACGGTCAACGCCGCCCCGGGTATCCGCATCCGCCGGGCATCTCCATGCGTCCGATCGCACGCCCGCGAACCAGTAGGAGTACCTGTGCGTGAGTACACCTCCGCCCCTGCTGTCAGCATCGCGGACGACGCGACGTTGACAGATGCCGTCCTGCGCAACGCCGGCCGCGATCCAGACCATGTCCTGCTTCGTCGCAAGGACGGCGACCGGTTCATCCCGATCACCCAGGCGCAGTTCCGGGACGCGATGCACGCGACCGCCCGGGGCCTCGTCGCCCGCGGCGTCACCCCCGGCGACCGGGTCGGCATCCTGTCCCGCAGTCGCTACGAGTGGACGGTGCTCGACTACGCGATCTGGGCGGCCGGGGCGGTCACCGTGCCGATCTACGAGACGTCCAGCCCCGACCAGATCGAGTGGATTCTCGCCGACGCCGGCGTCGAAGTGCTGGTCGTCGAGGACGCCGAACTCGCCGGCCGGGTCGCGTCGATCCGCGCGGACGTGCCGGCGCTGCGCGATGTCCTCGTCATCGAGGCCGAGCCTTCGGCGACATCGACGGACGATTCCGCCGGCTCCTCGTCCGCCGCGGGGGCGCTGGCCATCCTGGCCGAGGCGGGGGCCGCCGTCGACGAGGGCCAGCTCACCGCCGCCCGGGCCACCCAGAACGCCGACAGCCTGGCCACGATCATCTACACCTCCGGGACGACGGCTCGACCCAAGGGCTGCGAGATCACCCACCGGGCGCTGCTGTTCATCGCCGATGACACCGTCGCGATGCTGCCGAGCATGTTCACCCAGCACTCCTCCACCCTGCTGTTCCTGCCGCTGGCGCACGTGTTCGCCCGGATGCTGCAGGTCGGCGTGGTGCAGGGCGCGTTCGAACTGTCCTACTCCCCCGACACCCGTGATCTGCTGGCGGATCTGGCACACACCCGGCCGACGTTCCTGCTCGCCGTCCCCCGCGTGTTCGAGAAGGTGCACGCTGGCGCCCGCACCAAGGCCCACGGTGAGGGACGCGGGCGGATCTTCGATGCCGCCGAGCAGACCGCCGTCGACTACAGCGAGTCCCTCGACCACGGCGGTCCGGGCCTCGGACTGAAGCTGCGGCACCGGGTGTTCGACAAGCTGGTGTACGGCAAGCTGCGGGCCGCCCTCGGCGGCCGGGCCCGGATCGCGGTCAGCGGCGGGGCACCGCTGTCGCCGCGTCTGGGCCACTTCTACCGGGGCATCGGCTTCATCGTCCTCGAGGGCTACGGCCTGACCGAGACGACGGCGCCGGCCACCGCGAACCGACCCGGCGCGATCCGGATGGGCACCGTGGGCCAGCCGCTGCCCGGGGTGACCGTGCGCATCGCCGACGACGGCGAGGTGCTCATCCGCGGACCCCTGCTGTTTCGCGGCTACCGCAACAACGAGACGGCGACGAAGGAGGCGCTCGACAGCGAGGGCTTCCTGCACACCGGTGACCTCGGCGAACTCGACGACGACGGGTTCCTGCGGATCGTCGGCCGCAAGAAGGAACTGCTGGTCACCGCCGGCGGCAAGAACGTCGCACCGGCACCGCTGGAGCACATCATCACCAGCAGCCCCCTGATCAGCCAGGCGATGCTGGTCGGCGACGGCCGACCCTACATCGCGGCGCTGGTGACCCTCGAACCGGACGCGTTCGAACGCTGGCGTGACCAGGCCGGCCGGCCCGCCACCGCGAGCCTCGCCGACCTCGCCGACGACCCGCAGCTGTGCGCCGAGGTGCAGAAGGCCGTCGACACGGCGAACGCGACGGTCTCGCGGGCCGAGAGCGTCCGCCGGTTCGTGATCCTGCCGGAGGACTTCACCGTGGAGGGCGGCGAACTCACCCCGAGCCTGAAGGTCCGCCGCTCGCTCGTCCTCAAGCGCTACGCCGACGCCGTCGAGAGCCTCTACCCCACGGGCGAGCACCGCTAGGCGGCCGAGGGTGGCGGGGCGTCGTCCGGGTTCGTTCCGGTGGCGAGCAGGTGGCGTAGGCGGGCGGCGAGGACGTCCCAGCGCCAGTGCTGTTCCACCCAGGCCCGGCCGGCGGCGCCCATCGTGGCGGCGCGGTCCGGGTCGGCGAGCAGGTCACCGACCGCGGTGGTGACCGCGGCCAGATCCGTCCCGTCGATGACGGTGCCGGTGTGCCCGTCACGCACCGCGTCGGGCGCGCCACCGCTACGCCCGGCCACCACCGGCAGCCCGGCCGCCGACGCCTCCAGGTAGACGATGCCGAGCCCCTCGACCTCGAGGCCACGCAGCCTCGTCCGACATGGCATGGCGAACACATCGCCGGCCGCGTGGTGGGCGGGCAGTTCCTCCCAGGGCACGGACCCGGTGAACGTCACGTCGGCCTCGACGCCGACCGCACGGGCCAGCCGCGCGAGCTCCGCCCGGTGCGGCCCACCGCCGACCACCAGCAGCGCCGCCTGCGGTACCCGCCGGCGCAGCGCCGGCAGGGCTCTGATCAGCATGTCCTGACCCTTGCGGGGCACCAGCCGGCTCACGCAGACCACCACCCGACGCCCGGTGAGCCCGTACCGGCGGCGGATCTGCTCACGCCCCACACCCGGTCGGAACACCGTCGCGTCCACCCCGCTGGGCAGCCGGGCGAGCACCGGCCCGTCACCGACCGCCGGCGCGATCCGGGCCCGGGTGTAGTCGGTGAGGTAGGTGATGACGTCGCTCGTGGCCCCGACACGCCGCAGAGCCTGGCGGGCCGCGGGCAGCGCCGCCCAGCCGACCTCATGACCATGGGTGCTGGCCACCACCCGCTCGACCTCCGTGCCACGGCGCAGGGCCGCACCCAGCAGGCCCAGCGGCGCGGCCGCCCCGAACCACACCGTGTCGCAGCCCTCGGCCCGCGCGAGATCGCGGACCCGGCGGGCGACAGCCGGGGTCGGCAGCAGCAGCGACGTGGGATGACGCACCACTGGGAACGGCTGCGCCGCATCGAACCCGGCCGCGCCCTGCCAGCCCGACGCGTACACGACGACCTCGCCCGCCGGGAGCCGGGAGGCGAAGGAGTGCACATACGCCTGGATGCCCCCCGGCCGCGGCGGAAAGTCGTTGGTCACGACCAGTACCCGCATGCGCCCATGCTGCCGCATCCACCTCCGCACCCACCGCGCCGGGGCCGCCGCGGCGCGCACGCCGGGTCAGTCTCCCCAGGTGCGCACGGCGGGCTCAGCCCGCGCGGCGTGGCGGCGGGGCATGCCGGGACCCGCGTTCCAGGATCGACCCCGCGAGTTCCTCCAGCGGCGGCAGCAGACCCGCGGCGCCGAGCAGCCGCAGTGCCCGCCGCTCCTGCTCGTCCCACCCCCCGCTCACGGCGGGAGCCGCACGGCCCGGCATCCCACCGGCGGGAACCGGGCCGTGCCGCCGATCGCCGCCGGCGGGCGGCGACGCGTCACCCGTGTCGGCGAGCATGACGGTGACGACGCAGTCGGCGCAGCGCACGCCACGAGCCACGCAGGAATCGCAGTCGATCAACATCGCTTTCACCTTCCCGAGCTCCGGACGAGCACGGCCGCCGACGGCAGGCCTTGCGCGCCGACATCCCGACGTCACCGACGGTAGGACCCGGGTCTGACAGTTTTTTTGCCCACCGACCGGCGGGCGAGCAGTCGAGGCGGGCCAGCGGGTCGAAACGGGCTAGCGGTCGAGGCGGGCCAGCAGGGCGGCGGAGGGGACCGCGCGCGCCCCGGCGGCCGCACAGTTGTCGACCACCTCACGGTCGGAGGTGACGACGACCACCGGCCGCCCCTGCGGTTCCAGCTTCACCAGCCGGACGATCTCCTCGTCGGCCAGCCGCCCGGGCCGGCTGAACAGCACGCGCACCCCGCGGGGCATCGCCACCCCGACCGGGCGGGCCACCACCGCCGTCGCGTCGAACACGACGGTGACCTCGCTGTCGGGGTGCCGTCCGACCAGGGCCCCGAGCCCGGACAGCAGGCGTTCCCGCTGCGAATGCAGGGGAAGTTGGCCATAGCCGCGCTTGGTCACGTTGTAGCCATCGATGATCAGATGGACGCCGGGGACGGCCAGTACCTCGTCCAGCAGGGTCGGGTCGTCGTCGGGTCGGCCCCGGGCGCCGACGAACGCGTGCGGCCCATGGCTTGGCCCGTCATGCGCCCGCGCGTGCAGGTCCGCCGGGCGGCCGGCGGTGGGGGGCAGGTCGAGCTCCCGGCGCACTCCGTTCGCCGCGCCCATCAGCGTGTCGAGCAGGACCCGCAGCCGAGCGTCGCCGACGCTGCGGGACTCGCGGGTGTCGCGGCGAGCCCCCGTCAGCGCCGACTCCAGCTCCCCGATCCGGGTGCGCAGCCGGCGCGTTTCCGCTTCCGCCTCGCGGGCGGCGGCGAGGGCCTCGTCCCGCTCGGTCCGCGCGGCGCTCACCGAGGCGTCGGCTGTCTCCTGCGCCCGCCGAACCCGATCACCGGACGCGCGGAGTCGGCGCCTGACCTCGTCGGCATCGGCACGCGCGGTGGCCACCTGGGCGCGCAGCCGTTCACCCTCGGCGGCGGCGACGCGGGCGCTGGTGGCGAGCTGCTCGGTGAGCCGGAGGATGGTGCGGTCGGCCTCGTCGGCCCGGTGGCGCGCCTCGTCCTCGCTGGTCGAGGCGGCCGCCGCCTCGACCAGCTCCCGCCAGCCCGACACCCGCAACAGGTAGGCGACCGCGGCGACCTTCTCCGGTGGCGCTGCCGGCGGCGGCCCCTGCGCCGACTCGACGGCCTCGGCCAGCTCCGGCTGATGCCGCCGAATCCACTCGGCGACGCGGGCCCGGAAGGTGTCGCCGTCCACCGCGGCGGCCAGCGGCAGCGCCCCCAGCCTGACCCGCTTGGACGGAGTGAACCGCCGCACGGCGATCAGCGACGAGGGCACCTCCGCCTCGGACAGATCGGCGAGGGTGTGCGCGGCGAGCTCCACGACATGCTGACGCACCGGGGCGGGCAACGGCTCGCTCATCACGCGACCGCCGCCCGGTACCGAACCCCGGCCCAGACCGTGACCACCGTCGAATCCGACGCGCGCGTTGGCATCGGCGCCGGTGTTCGGGTCGGTGCTGATGTTCGAGTCGGTGCCGACGTCGATCCGTATGCGGTCAACCTGCGGGAACGCGTCAGAAATGCGACCATACGTACCCGGATCGGACCCGGTGGGCCAGGGTGGATCCGAACATGCGCCCCTGCCCCGGTATGCCCCGATCCGACCGCGACCGCGGCCGACCGACCGTTCGCACCGCGATACCCCACCGCTTCCGGAGCACAACGGTATGAGGACGAACCGCGCTTCCGGCGGCTCGCCCGACCGGCCAGGCAGCAGGGCACGTGGGGACTCCGGAGCCAGCGGGAACAACGAGGACGGCCCAGCCTATCGGCCTCGTCGGACAAGGTCTGCGGGGGTCGTGGGCGCGGATCACGACCGGCCACCCGTAGCTGGGCGGGCATTGTCTCATGTGATAGTCGACTTATGTAGCCTGACGTGGCGCGCACCCTACGCGGCATTATTCCGAAATACGCAGCTCCGGCTGCGCTGGAAAGGACCACCGTGACCGACCAGAACCCCCCTCACCAGCCCCCCAGCGGGGACGGGAGCCGGGAGCCGTGGGCCGGTGGGCCCGACCAGTCGGATGAGCAGACCCGGCTCGCCTGGTCGGGCTCCGCACCCCCGCCGCAGCAGACGCCCAGTGGCCCGCAGGCGCCACCACCGAACCCCGGCGGCCAACCGAACGCCGGCGGCCAGCCCACCCCCGGCCAGTGGGGCACCGGTCCGCAGTCCGGCCCAGCGCCGGGCTGGCCACCGCAGGCGGCGAGCGGCCCCGGCTGGGGCCAGCCCGGTGCGGCGAGCCAACCAGGTGCGGCCCAGCAGAACTGGCCCCAGCCCGGCGCCGAGCAGCAGAACTGGGGCCAGCCCAACGCCGACCAGCAGGGCTGGGGTCAGCCCGGTGCTGGTCAGCCCAGTGCCGAGCAGCAGGGCTGGGGTCAGCCCCATGCCGACCAGCAGAACTGGGGCGGCCCGGGCCAGGCCGGCGGTTGGCCGCAGACCAGCGGCTACCCGGCGGGCGGCAGCGGTCCCTACCAGGCCGGTACGGGCTACCAGCAGCCCGGCGGCTACCCGGCGGGAACGGACTACTACCAGCAGCAGAACCAGTATCCGCCGGGCCAGTACCAGCAGCCGGGCGCCTACCCACCGCCCGGTGGCTGGCAGCAGCCCGGGCAGCCACCGCACCAGCCGCCCAAGCGCAATCCGCTGCTCATCATCGTGCCGATCGTCGTGGTCGCCGCGATCCTGCTCGGCGTGGTGATCATCCTCGCGGTGGGCGGTGGCGACGACAAGAAGGACGACGTCACCTCCCCGATCCCCGGCCCCTCGCTCACCGCGCCGGCCGTGCCGACCGTCCCGGCGCCGTCCGCTCCGGCCACGACCGGCCCGGCCGGGGTGTCCAACTGCGTGCCGCTGAACCCGCAGGCCCCCGCCGCGGGAACCGCGGGCATCGGTGGCGCCGGGACCGTCGTCGGCGAGGCCAACTCCTCGGTCAGTGACTTCGAGGCCAAGGTGACGCTCAACAGCGTCTGCTCGACCACCGGCACGGTGACCAGCTACGGCGACCCGCCGAACCAGGGTGCCTACTACATCCTCAACGTGACCGTCGAGGTGAGCCGGGGCGACACCTCCGCCTCACCGTCGGACTTCTACATCCAGACTCCGGACGGCACGCGCTACGACGGCAGCTACGACAACGTCGAGCCGCGCCTGTCCGCCTCGACGGTCAAAGCCGGCCAGCGTGTCCGCGGCAATGTCGTGATCGACGCACCGCCCGGTCACGGGGTCCTGAACTGGGAGCCGCTGTTCGCCGTAACCCCGGCGAAGTTCCAGCTCTGATCCATCCCCAGCTGTGATCCGTTCCCGGTGCCGGTGGGATGACCGGCACCGGGAGCCGTCACGACAGTGCGGCCGTCTCAGGACAGTGCGGCGCGGATCCGGGCGGCGGCGGCGTCGAGGTCGGCGGGGTCCGGGCTGGGGTCGGCCAGCGCGAAGTCCAGCTGCGACTCGTTCTCGATCGGCAGCAGGTGGACGTGGGCGTGCGGCACCTCCAGCCCCGCGACCATCACTGCCACCCGCTGCGGCTGGTAGGCCCGCGCGATGGCCCGGCCCACCGTCGCCGCGGTGGCCCAGACGCCGGCCTGGACGTCATCGGGCAGGTCCGTCCATCGGTCGATCTCGACCCGCGGAACCACCAGGGTGTGCCCCGGACGGATCGGCGCGATCGTGAGGAGGGCCACCGTGTGCTCGTCGGAGTACACGATCCGCCCCGGCAGTTCGCCCTTGATGATCCGGGTGAAGACGCTCGCCATGACCCATGACCCTATCGACCCTGTCCCCGACGCCGTCCGCGCCGGGCCACGACGGCGACGGGCCACGACGGCGACGGGGCGTCACAGCCCCTGCCGCCCAGCCGACACCCGTGATCCACGAGCGACGGCTCAGACGAACGGACGGGAGAAGCCGGCCTGGCCCGCGGTCATGACGCGGAACTCGTTGCCCTCGGGGTCGGCCAGGACGTAGCCCCGCTCGCCGTCGTCGTCGTAGCGACCGACCCGACGCGCGCCGAGGGTGAACAGCCAGCCCAGCACCCGCTCGGCGTCGACGGCATAGAGGTCGAGGTGCAGCCGGCTCGGCCCGCCACCGTCGCGGGCGCCCGGGCGCAGCAGCAGCTTCGGGCCGGCGCCCGCGGGGTGACGCAGCACCGCCGCGTCCCCGTCCCGCCAGAGGACCTCATAGCCCAACGCGGCGGACCAGAATCGCACCATAAGATCCACATCCGCACAGTCCACTGCCACGCGCCCCACCCGGATCCCGTTGGTCTCAAACCACGCCACCCGGGCATGATTCCGCATTCCCGGCGGGTTGGCTCGCCGAGTGGGCCGCAGAGGTCCGTGTCGCGACCTCCTCGGCGCTTCCATGGACACACCAGGGACCATCAACGGACAGCGGACGGGCGATTCTGTCGGTGGCTGGTCATAGCGTGACCGCGTGCACCGAGACCCCGTTCCTGCCGCCGGTACCACCCCCGCCACCGCGTCCGCCGGCGTGACGGCGTCCGCGAAGGGTGCGCGCGCGGGAGCGGGCGGGGCGCCCAGGCAGGCGAGTCTGGAGGAGCTGGGGCGGCCGCTGTCGGACCTCACCTTCGTCGTGGTGGACCTGGAGACGACCGGTACCGCCGCAGCCACCTCGGAGATCACCGAGATCGGCGCGGTGCGGGTGCGCGGTGGTGAGGTGCTGGCGGAGATGGCGACGCTGGTCCGCCCGAGCGGGCCGATCCCGGCGCTGGTGTCGGTGCTGACCGGCATCACCGACGCGATGGTCGTCGAGGCGCCCGGCGAGGCCGAGGTCGTGCCGACGTTCCTGGAGTTCGCTCGGGGCGCGGTGCTCGTCGCCCACAACGCTCCGTTCGATCTGGGCTTTCTGCGGGCCGCACTCGAACGCTGCGGGTACCCGCCGCCGACCTGGGAGCATCTGGACACCCTGCGCATCGCGCGGCGGGTCATCAGCCGGGACGAGTCGCCGGACTGCCGGCTCGGCTCGCTGGCGCGGTTGTTCCGCAGCACCACCGAGCCGTCCCACCGGGCGCTCGCCGACGCCCGGGCCACGGTGGACGTGCTGCACGGGCTGTTCGAGCGGCTCGGTAACCTCGGCGTCCACACGATCGAGGAGCTGCACGACTTCAGCGCCCGGGTGTCCCCGGCGCAGCGGCGCAAACGCCACCTCGCCGACGGGCTGCCGACCGGGCCCGGGGTGTACGTCTTCCGCGACCCCCAGGGGCGGGCGCTCTACGTCGGGACGTCCCGCTCCGTGCGCACCCGGGTACGCAACTACTTCACCGCCAGTGAACCCCGCACCCGGATGGCCGAGATGATCGCACTCGCCGACCGGGTGGACGCGATCAGCTGCGCGCACGCGCTGGAGGCCGAGGTCCGGGAGCTGCGCCTGATCGCCGAACACAAGCCCCCGTACAACCGGCGCTCGCGCCATCCCGAACGGGCGATCTACCTACGCCTGACCGACGAGCCGTTCCCGCGGCTGTCCCGGGTGCGCGACCTGCGGGACGACGCGGTGGCGCTCGGGCCGTTCACCAGTGTGCGCGACGCCCAGGACGCCGCCGACGCCCTGCACGCCGCGGTGCCGCTTCGCCAGTGCACCGGGCGGCTGAGCCCCCGCGTGCAACGGCCCGCCTGCGCGCTGGCGGACCTCGGCCACTGCGGAGCACCGTGCGACGGCCGGGAGGACGTCGCGACCTACGCCGGTCATGTCACGGCCGCGCGGGCCGCCATCACCGGTGACCCGACCCCGGTCATCGACGCCGCGACCCGGCGGATGGACCGGCTGGCCGACCAGGGCCGCTATGAGGAGGCAGCCCACGAACGCGATCGGATGGTGAGCTTCGTGCGCGCCGCTGCCCGCGGTCAACGACTGGCCGCGCTGACCGCGATCACCGAACTCGTCGCCGCCGCCCCGACCGCGGACGCGGGCTGGGATCTCACGGTCATCCGCCGCGGCCGGCTGGTGTCGGCGGTGACGGTCGCCCCCGGCATCGACCCACGGCCCTGGGTGGACGCGGCGGTCGCCAGCGCCGAGACGGTGCTGCCCCGACCCGGTCCCGCGCCGTGCGCGTCGGTCGCCGAGACCGAGCGGCTCGCCCGCTGGCTGGCCGGGCCGGGGGTGCGGCTCGTGCGCCTCGAGGGCACCTGGAGCTGGCCGGTCATCGGCGCCGAGCGGGCCGCCGGCCGATTCGCGGCCCTCACCCGCGCGGCGACCGCCACCGCCACCACCACCACCGGCTCTCGCTGAGCTGGGCTGGGCTGGGCTGACGTCAGGCCGTCCGGGGAAAGGGCCGGGCCGGTGCCGACGCGTGGTTCGCGGTCGGCACCGGCCCGGGTACAGCCAGTCGTGCGGTGAAGCTCAGTGCTTGGTGGTGCTGTCCGGCTCGGCGCCCTTTTCCTTCTCCTCGACGAAGAAGCCGCTGACGGCCTTGCCGGCCCGTCGGGCCAGCCCGGTGCCGTGGCTGTCGCCGTGGCCGTTCGCCGCCGGCAGCGCGTACCGGTCGTTCGGCACCTGCGGGTAGTCGGGGACGGGGGCCGGCTTGGGCCGGTGGTCCTCGACGAACTCGCCGTTGGGCAACTGCCGGATGATGCCGGTCTCGATGCCGTGGTGCTCGATCTCGGTGTCCTTGTCCTGCAGGTTCAGGCAGAGCTTCTTCGTCACCGCGTAGGCGATCGGCGGGACGATCAGCAGGCCGATCCGGCCCGCCCAGGTCATCGCGTTCAGCGAGATGCTGAAGGTCTTGGCGATGACGTCGTTACCGCCGGAGATCCACAGCACCAGGTAGAAGCTGATCGCCATGGCGCCCAGCGCCGTCCTGGTCGGCGCCTCACGGGGCCGCTGCAGAAGGTTGTGCGACTTCGTGTCACCGGTGAACCGGGCCTCGAGGAACGGCCAGATCGCCAGCAGCGTGAACAGGATGCCGGGCAGTACCGCCGTCGGCCAGAACACCGCCGGAACGGTGTGGCCGAGGCCGCGGAACTCCCACGGCGGCATCAGTCGGGTCGATCCGTCCAGGAAGCCGATGTACCAGTCGGGCTGGGACGCCGAGGACACCTTGGACGGGTCGTACGGACCGAACATCCAGATCGGGTTGATCTGCGCCAGACCGCCCAGCAGCGCGATCATGGAGAAGGTCATCATGAAGAACCCGCCGGACTTCACCGCGAAGATCGGGAAGACCCGGTGGCCGACGACGTTGTGCTCGGTCTTGCCCGGCCCGGGGAAGTCCGTGTGCTTCTGCTGCCACAGGATGGCCAGGTGGGCGCCGATCAGGGCGAGCAGCACCCCCGGCACCAGCAGGATGTGCACCACGTACAGCCGGGGCAGGAAGTTCGCGCCCGGGAACTCGCCGTTGAACAGCATGAACGACGCCCACGTCCCGATGATCGGGATGGACTGGGCGATCGACGCCGCGATCCGCAGACCGGTACCGGAGAGCAGGTCGTCCGGCAGGGAGTAGCCGGCGAAGCCCTCGAGGATGCCGAGGATGAGCAGGCCGACACCGATCAGCCAGTTGACCTCACGCGGCTTGCGGTAGGCACCGGTGAAGAACACCCGCATCAGGTGCACGATGATCGACGCGACGAAGATCAGCGCGGCCCAGTGGTGGATCTGGCGGAAGACCAGGCCCGCCCGGACGTCGAAGCTGATGTCGAGGGTCGACGCGTAGGCCCGGCTCATCTCCACGCCCTTGAGGGGCACGTAGGGGCCGTTGTAGATGACCTCGGTGTTCGACGGGTCGAAGAACAGCGTGAGGTAGATGCCGGTGAGCAGCAGGATGACGAAGCTGTAGAGCGCGATCTCCCCGATCATGAACGACCAGTGGTCGGGGAAGACCTTGTTCAGGTTGCGCCGCAGCCCGGCCTGCGTGCCGAACCGTTCGTCGGCGGCCCGGTTGAGTTTGCGGACCGGACCGGGCCGCTTGACGAAGTCCGGTGGGGCTGCGGTTGTCATGAGCGCTCCCAGAAGGCGGCACCGACAGGCTCGTCATAGTCACCGTTGCGGGCGTACAGGTACCCCTCCGCGTCCGCGGCGATGGCCAGCTGCGGCAGCGACCGGCTCGCCGGGCCGAAGATCGCCCGGCAGCCGTCCAACACGTCGAAGACCGACTGGTGGCATGGGCAGAGCAGGTGGTGGGTCTGCTGCTCGTAGAGGCTCACCGGGCAACCGGCGTGCGAGCAGATCTTCGAGTAGGCGACGTGGCCGTCGACCGACCAGTTCTCCCGGCCCTTGCGCGGCCGGTCGACCCCCGGTGGCAGCCGGATGAGAATGGTGGTGCTGTCCGCCTTGGTCTGGATGTCGGTCTTCGCGTCGTAGGACACCTGACCGCTGGCACCGGTGACCGGAACGGCCGGGAAGACCGTCTCGATTCCACCGATGGACACATCGCCCAGTTTGACGTACCGGCCCTCCTCCGTCACCAGCCGGGCGCCCTTGACCCAGGACGTGTGGTCAAGCTTCTTGCCGGGCTTGGCGTTGGTGAGGTTCAGCAGTGGCACCACGACCAGTCCACCGAGCACCGTGCTCGCCCCGAGCAGGGTGCGGCGCAGCAGCGGGAAGCGGGTCAGGCCGGTGTCGGCGAAGCCGTCGGCGACCTCCGCCTCGGTGACCGCGATCTCCTCCTTGCTGGAGGTGAACTCGTGGCGCTCCTGGACGGCGTGGTCGTGCGGCATGAGCCGCTTGGCCCACAGGATCAGGCCGATGCCGAGTCCGCCGACCGCGATGCCCAGGGCGGAGCCCAGGCACGGGGTGTAGTACTCCTTGTGCTTGTCACCGACGAAGTTCGTGATGACGAAGCCGACCGTGCCGACCACCGAGACCATGAACCACAGCGCGATCACACGCTCGGCTCGCCGCTCGGCGCGGCGGTCATGGTCCTCGGCCCGCGGGCGACGGGGGGTGACCCCGCCGTCGCCGGCCCCGCCCCGCATCACCGTGTGCTGCGGGTCGCGGGTGGAGTCGGTCTGGTGCGGCGGGGTGCCCAGCGCCTCCGGACCGTCATGGGTGCCGGCGGAGACATCCGGTCCCCCGGCGGAGACGTCCGACCCCTTGGCCGGCGCACCGGAGGTGTCGACCGGGTGCTTGGCCCGGTGGAAGATGCTGCTCATCGAGTCCTGATCAGCCTTGTCCGCCGGCTCACCCTGGTAGCCGGCGTAGTGCATGCGCTCGGATGCGGAGTCCCCCGGGCCGTCGGGCTCACCCGATCCGCCCGGTCCCGGCCTGCCCGGGCCCGTCTGGTCGCTCATCGCTTCTGCCTCGCTCCGATCCACAGGCACACGGCCAGCAGACCTCCGATGCCGACCAGAATCGCCAGCAGACCCTCGGGCACCGGACCGTACTTGCCGAGGCTGAAGCCACCGGGGCTGGGCGCGTCGGTCAGGTGGCGGACGTAGGCCGCGACCGCGACCGCGTCCTCTTCGTTGATCTGACGGTCACCGAAGACGGGCATCGACTCCGGTCCGGTCCGCATCGCCTCGATGATCTGAGTCGCGGTCGACCCGTCCAGCGAGGGCGCGAACTTGCCGTAGGTCAGTGGGGCACCCTGGGCTACCGCCTGATGGCACTGCGCGCAGTTGGCCCGGTAGAGCTCGCCACCCTTGGAGAGCGCCGCGTCATCCAGTGCGGTGTCGTCGACCTTGGGGATTTCCGGACCGCCACCGAGGCTGTCGATGTACGCGGCCAGCTGGGCGATCTGCGTGTCCGAGTAGATCGGTGCCTTGCGGTCGGCCTGCGCGGCCGGGGCGGCCAGCGGCATCCGACCGGTGGAGACCTGGAAGTCCACGGCGGCGGCGCCGACCCCGATCAGGCTCGGCCCGGTGCTGGAGCCCTGGGCGCCGAGCCCGTGGCAGGTGGAGCAGCCCTGGAGGTACAGGGCCCGGCCCTGGCGGACCGCCTCGTTGGAGTCGGACGCGGACGCGGCGTTGCCGCCGGGCGCCAGCAGCGTCCACAGCACGCCGGTGGCGAGAAGGCCAAGGGCGAGCACCAGGGCGGACGAGCGACGGCGCCGCTGCGAGGTGGACACCCGACGGCGCGCACGGCGGCGGCCGAGCAGGCCGGGACGGCCGGCGACCGGCTTCGCCCCCGAGCCCGCCGTCTCCGTGTCGGCCTCTTCATCGGCGTCGGCCTCATCGGCGTCGGCTGTCACGTCGGCGTCGGTCGCCACCTCGGCGGCAGCGACATCGGCGTCGACGGGTTCGACGTCACCGGGTTGGACGTCGGCCGCGTCGGCATCTGCGTCGGCGTCGGTACTCGCGGCCGCCCTGGCCCGGGTCGACGTCCCGGTCGACTCCGGCGAGGCGGCGGCGTCCCGCGGCGGGGTGGCCGCGGTACTCGCCGGGATGACCGGGGTGGTTTCCGGCGGCGTGTCCGACGATGTGCCTGAAGATTCAGTCATGTCGCTCACTGGAGGAGGTAGATGGTCGCGAAGAGGGCGATCCAGACGACGTCGACGAAGTGCCAGTAGTACGACACGACGATTGCCGATGTCGCCTTCTCCGGCGTGAAGCGCCCATACGTCGACCGGCCCAGCACCATGACGAAGGCGACCAGTCCACCGATCACGTGCAGCCCGTGGAAACCGGTGGTCAGGTAGTAGACCGAACCGTAGGCGTGCGACGCCATCGTGAACTCGTTCTCGCCGAAGTACTCGTTCACCTGGCCGCCGATGAAGACAGCGCCCATGATCAGCGAGATCAGGTACCAGCGTCGCAGGCCGAACACATCACCCCGCTCGGCGGCGAACACGCCGAGCTGACAGGTGACGCTGGACAGCACCAGGATCACGGTGAAGAACAGCGCGTACCCGACGTGCAACTCCACGGGTCCGTGTTCGGACCCGATGGGGTCCCCGGTCGTCGGCGGCCAGTTGCCGCTGTTGACCGAACGGATCGTGAAGTACATCGCAAACAGGGACGCGAAGAACATCAGCTCCGACGACAACCACACGACCGTGCCGACCGAGACCATCGAGGGACGGTTGGCCGTCGGGTGTGGTGGTGGAGCCTTCTCGAGGACGGGGGCTGAGGCCACGTCGGTCATTCTGACACGCGCCGCCCCAAGCGCCACCGTAGGTTCGACGTTCGGTAGGACTACGACTCGTCGATGACCGGCGCCCGGCACCGACGCAGCCGGTGTGCGCCGGGTGCAAATTCCTGTGCCGCAGGGAAAACCGCAGCTCGGGAGGCTGCCCGCGAAGCCGCCCGCACCCTTGGGCCGAGTGGGAGCGTCCCGGCGGATGTTGCGTGCCTCACCCACCGCGGGTCCTCCTCAGGAGCCGGGTCGGGCGGCACGGCGACCCTGGGCCGGTTGGCACACCACCCCCGCGGGCCATACCCGTCCACTCCCAGGTGGGGCTGCCCGCAAAGCGAAGCCGGCGGCGTGGGTGGGACGTCGCGTCCCCACCCACGCCGCCGGCTGGCGACCAGACCCTGTCAGCCGAACATGACGGTTCCGGCCGGATATGACGGTCTTATCCGGACATGGCGGTTCAGCTGGACATGGCGGCCAGGGCGCGCAGCCCCTCCGCCGGCAGCGCGATGCCCGCCTCGGAGCCCGGGTCGACGGCGAGCAGGAGCTCGTCGGACGGCCAGATCCGACCGAGCGTCGCGATCTGGACCGTCCGGTAGCGATCGACCTCGGGCAGGGCCGCGGCCAGCCGCTGCTCGGAGGTGAACGTCGGGACGAACTGGGTGCCGTCCTGGCGCTGCGCGACCGGAAGCTGCAGGACGTCGCCGTCGGCATCGGACAGGTCGGTGACGTCGTCGCCGAGGTCGGGCAGCAGGACGTCGGCCAGCGCCAGATCGCCGAGCGCGGAGCGCTCGTTCTCCCCGTCGGCCAGCCGGCACAGCGCGGCCCGGGCGGCCGTGCCCCGTTCGGCCTGCGGACCGTCGGGCCCGCCCATGCTGTCCGCCCCCGTCAGGGTGTCTGCTCCGGTGCGGCCATCCGGCTCGGCTGTCGCGTCCGGCCCGGTGAATGCGTCGTGCGCGGGACGTAGCTGGTCATCGGTCATGGGTTGACTCCCTTGACGTGGACGAGCGTGCTGACGTGTCGTGCCGTAGGTCTTTCGCGTACCCCGCCACGGTCACGCCGAACGGATGCCCCCGGACAATGTGTCCGGCGTCTCGGCACCCGGCATCGCGGCGTCCGGAGTCTCGGCCGCACTGCCCCTCGGCCGTCCTGTCGTCCGTCGTCCGTTGTCGGCTCGTTACCGTCGTCCCGCAGGACCGGTGCAGCGGTTGGAGCGGATCGGCGGATCGGCGCTCAGCCGCGCAGGGCCAGGTCGGCGATGAGGGCACGGCGGGTGGCGCCGGTCAGCGGTGTTCCGTCGTTGTAGGCGGGATGGTCGATGACCAGTTCGGCGGGGACGTCCGGGTCGCGGAAGAGATCACGAACCTGCTCCCCGAGCGCGAAACGCACCATGTGCACCGAGACGGTCTCGCTGGGGACCTCCGGGTCCTCGTCCGGGCCGGGGATCTCCTGCCCGGCCACCCGCGTCCCGCCGATCTCCAGGAGGACGCTGTGTTGCAGGCCGGCGAGCCGGCGCAGTTCGTCACGCACCGTGGCGAGCACGTCGAGCTCGAGGAACAGCGTCGCCGTCAGGGCATGACTACCTGGCAACAGACGCGAGTAGGCGTCGATCTCGTGGGCGACGTCGGCGGGCGCCGTCAGTCGCTCGGTGTAGACCATCTCCTGCACCTGGTAGCGCAGCGTCTGCTCGTTCTCGAACTCGGCGACCACGATGTCCCCGACTCGGACGCGCCGTTCGGCCCGCACCGGGAGCATCTGTCGGCGCAGGTCGGGCCGCCGCTGCGCGTACGCCTGATGGTCGGTGATGATGTCGGCGACGGTCAGCGCCATGGCGCGGCCTCCGGGTATCGGTAACGGTCTGGTCCGGGCGGTGGGACGGGCGACAGACGGGCAACGGGACGGCGGACGAGACCGGCGACCGGTCAGGACGCGCGGGGCGCGGGACCGGTCGCCGGAGTGTCGCCAGGGGTGGTGCGGCCGTCGGCCTGGGGCCGATCAGGCGTCGGCGGTCTCCTCGGCCTTGAGCGCGTCGAGGGCACGCTTGAACCGACCGGCGTGGGTCTTCTCCGCCCGGGCCAGGGTGGAGAACCAGTCCGCGATCTCCTCGAAGCCCTCGTCACGAGCGGTCTTCGCGAAGCCGGGGTACATGGCGGTGAACTCGTAGGTCTCACCGGCGACGGCGCTGGCCAGGTTCTTCGTCGTGGTGCCGAGCGGCTCGCCGGTGGCCGGGTCGCCGACCTCGGCCAGGAAGTCCAGGTGCCCGAAGGCGTGCCCGGTCTCCCCCTCGGCGGTGTCGCGGAACAGCGAGGACGCGTCGGTCAGGCCCTCGATGTCGGCGCGACGGGCGAAGTAGAGGTAACGCCGGTTGGCCTGGCTCTCCCCGGCGAACGCCTCCTTGAGGTTCTCATGCGTCTTGGTGCCGTCAAGCTTGGGCATGTCACGCTCCTTTGCGATGAGTGTTCCCCGCTGAGGTCTTCCCAGCTGGGATGATCACTGTGGGCTGGCCGGACCCCCGACTCGGACCGAGCCCGCGCCCTGGGCCTGACAGTCCGGACAGATTCCCCGGAACTGCAGGTCGTACCCGGTGATGGCGAAACCCGAGCGCCGCGCGATCTCCGCCATCATCCCGTCGGGAACCGGATGGTCGAGATCGACCGCGCGGCCACAGCCTTCGCAGACCGCATGATCGTGGCGGCAGGTGTTGGCGTCGTACCGTGCCGCCGCACCGCCACCGAGGCTGAGTTCCAGCGCCTGACCGGTCGACACCAGCAGCGCCAGGGTGCGGTACACCGTAGCGCTGCCGATCCGCGGCGAGGTGCGCCGCACCCGCTCGTAGACCTCGGCCGCGGTCGGATGGTCATGCGCGGCGCGCAGCACCTCGAGGACGGCCATCCGCTGGGGGGTCAGTCGAAGATCGGTCTGGTCGGTCATGGATCACGCCCGTCGATTGAGAACGAATCTCAGTATCACTCAGTCGGCCGGCGCTGGCAATCTCGGGTCGATGGGCCGGCTCCACGGCCACGGCGGGCGTGAACGAGTAATCTTCGGACGGATCGCGCCGGTCAGCCGCACGGGAGGGCAGCACGCCATGCAGGTGGAAGCTGGGCACGACACCACCCCGAAGACCATCCTGGTGTACGCCGACCGCGCCGAGGTACGGGCCCGCGTCATCGCCGCCCTCGGCCGTCGTCCGACGCGGGATCTGGCCCCCCTCGAGTTCGTCGAGGCCGCCACCGCCGCGGAGGCGATCGGCGTGGTCGACCACCACGAGGCCGACCTGTGTGTCTTCGACGCCGAGGCCACCCCGAGCGGGGGCATGGGCCTGTGCCGGCAGCTCAAGAACGAGGTCACCGACTGCCCGCCGGCCGTCCTGCTCATCGCCCGCCCGGACGACCGGTGGCTCGCGACCTGGTCCCAGGCCGACGCCGTCGTGGCACATCCCGTGGACCCCGCCCAGCTCACCGAGGCGGTCGTGACGCTGCTGCGTGCCCGCGCCGGCGGTGCGGCGGCGCGCCGACCGCTCACCGGCGCCCAGCTCGCCGGCTGAGCGGCCCCACCATGACCCTCGAGACCGCCGTCTCCCCCACCACCGCCGCGGCCCCCTCCGCGACCCCGGCCGCCTCCGCTCCTGCCACCTCAGCCACCTCAGCCATCTCGACCGATGCGACCGCCTCGGCTTCAGGCGTCGTGAGCCCTCCCGGCGGCGCGAGGGCGGCTGCCGCGCCCACCTGGCCCGACCTGATCGGCACCCTGCTGGCGGGCACCCCGCTGGACCGGACGGGCACCGCCTGGGCAATGGACCAGATCATGGCCGGGGCGGCCTCAGCCGCGCAGATAGCCGGCTTCGTGGTGGCGCTGCGGGCCAAGGGCGAGACCCCGGCGGAGATCGACGGTCTGGTCGAGGGGATGCTCGCCCACGCCGCCCCCCTGGACGTCGCCGCCGAGCTGCGCGTACGCGCCGTCGACACCTGCGGCACCGGTGGGGACCGCTCCAACACGGTCAACATCTCCACGATGGCCGCTCTCGTGGTGGCCGGCGCCGGCGTCCCGGTGATCAAACACGGCAACCGGGCGGCGTCGTCGTCCTGCGGGTCCGCGGATCTGCTCGCCGAACTCGGGGTGGTCGTGGACCTGCCGCCCGCCGGTGTCGCCACCTGCCTGTCTGCGGCGAACATCGCGTTCTGCTTCGCCCGGACGTTCCACCCGGCCATGCGGCACGTCGGCCCGATCCGGGCCGATCTCGGCGTGCCGACCGCGTTCAACATCCTCGGCCCGCTGACAAACCCCGGCCGCCCCGGGGCCCAGTCCATCGGGGTCGCCGACGCGCGACTCGCGCCGGTCGTCGCCCGGGTGCTGGCCGACCGCGGCACCCGCGCCCTGGTCTTTCGCGGCGACGACGGGCTGGACGAGCTCAGCCCCGTGACCACCTCCACCGTCTGGGTCATCCCCGGCAACCCGGTGGCCTCGGCGGACCTCGCGGGCTCGGCGGGCTCAACGGGCTCGGCGGGCTCAACGGGCTCGGCGGAGCAGGCGCCGCCCCGACGCGAGCGCTTCGACCCACGTGAGGTCGGCATCCACGTCCCCGACATCGCCGCCCTGCGGGGTGCGGACGCCCCTCACAACGCCAGGGTCGCGCACGCGGTGCTGGCCGGTGAGCCGGGCCCGGTCCGCGACACCGTGTTGCTGGCCGCTGCCGCCGCCCTGGTCGCCGCGGACGGCCCCACCCGGGCACCGGTCGCCGAGCAGATCGCCGCGGCCCTCACCCGCGCCGCCACCGCCGTCGACTCCGGCGCCGCCCGCACCGTGCTGGACCGCTGGATCAGCACCAGCCAGGCCGCCGCGGCCGCGCCCGACCACGCCCCACAAACCACCTGAGACACCGACACGGGTAACCATTCGGGGACGTGGGGAAGCCCCCCGGCCCGACAGCAGACCGCACCGCCGCCCAGACCCGCACTTTCCCCGCCCCGCGCGGCGGCCAGCCCACCGCCCAGGCCATACGCCGAGGGATATTCGACCTCGCGCCGAGGACTCTTCGGCCTGGGACGGCCCGAATCCCGAACAAGCCTCGGCATCCCATGATCACGGCCGTGACCTGGCAGCGATTCGACCACCGTCGAGGGCCCGAACGCGGAGACGGGGCGCCGCAACGGGCCGTCGAAACAAGCGGGAACAAGCGGGAACAAGCGGAAGAGGGCAGAAAGCGGAAACGAGCGGAAACGGGTTGGGGCCGGCATCCACCAGTGGCGGATGCCGGCCCCAGCCGTCGAAAGGGTTCGGCTCAGTCCTCGGGCACGGGGGGGTGCCAGAAGTTCTCGAACACCAGGCAGGTCACGAAAGAGACCACCAGAACGGCGCCGAGCACGATCAGCCAGACCCCGAACACGAAGCCCATCGCGGCGGTGACCGCGCTGGCGCCGATGAAGAACGGGTAGTAGCTGCCGGGGGTGAAGTGACCGAGTTCGCCGGCGCCATCGGCGATCTCGGCATCGGGCAGGTCCTGCGGACGCATGCCGATGCGGCGGCCGGTGAACATCAGGTAGCCACCGACGAGGAAACCCAGACCCGTGGTGAGGGTCAGGGCCGCGGTGCCGGTCGGGTCCTTGGACCAGAACCAGTAGACCAGCGCCGCCGCTCCGGCAAACAGGCCGAAGAAGCTGAAGATGATGCCTTCCACCTTCATACGATCGCCGCTCTCCTAGCTGATCTCGGGTGTCGCATGGTAGTCGACCCGGCCGACCGCGGCCGGGAAGTGCAGGTCGAACGCTGGCCGCTCGGAGCGGATCCGGGGCAGTGAGGTGAAGTTGTGCCGCGGCGGTGGGCAGGAGGTCGCCCACTCCAGCGAGTTGCCGTAGCCCCAGGGGTCGTCCACGATGGCCAGCTGGCCCTTGCGGTACGAATGCCAGAGGTTGTACAGGAACGGCAACGTCGACAGCGCCAGCAGGAACGATCCGGCGCTGGAAAACGTGTTCAGTGTGGTGAACCCGTCGGACGCACTGTAGTCGGCGTACCGGCGCGGCATGCCCTTCAGGCCCAGCCAGTGCTGGACGAGGAAGGTGGCGTGGAAGCCGATGAACACCGTCCAGAAGTGGATCTTTCCGAGGCGGTCGTTCATCATCCGGCCGGTGACCTTCGGGAACCAGAAGTAGGTCCCGGCGTACGCCGCGAACACCACCGTGCCGAACACGACGTAGTGGAAGTGGGCGACGACGAAGTAGCTGTCGCTCACGTGGAAGTCGATCGGCGGGCTGGCCAGCAGCACACCGGTCAGACCACCGAACAGGAACGTCACCAGGAAGCCGATGCAGAACAGCATCGGCGTCTCGAAGGTGAGCTGGCCCCGCCACATCGTGCCGATCCAGTTGAAGAACTTCATCCCGGTCGGCACCGCGATGAGGAACGACAGGAAGGCGAAGAACGGCAGGAGCACCGCACCGGTGACGAACATGTGGTGCGCCCACACCGCGACCGACAGGGCGCCGATGCCGATGGTGGCGTAGACGAGGCCCTTGTAGCCGAACAGCGGCTTGCGGGAGAACACCGGCAGGATCTCACTGACGATGCCGAAGAACGGCAGCGCCAGGATGTACACCTCGGGATGCCCGAAGAACCAGAACAGGTGCTGCCAGAGCAGCGCCCCGCCGTTGGCCGCGTCGAACACGTGCGCGCCGAAGCGGCGATCGGCCTCGAGCCCCAGCAGGGCCGCGGCGAGCACCGGGAAGGCGATCAGCACGAGGATCGACGTGACCAGGAAGTTCCAGCAGAAGATCGGCAGTCGCCACATCGTCATACCGGGGGCGCGCAGGCACAGGATCGTGGTGATCATGTTGACACCACCGAGGATGGTGCCCAGACCCGACACCACCAGGCCCATGATCCACAGGTCGGATCCGGCGCCCGGGGAGTAGACGTCGTTGCTCAGTGGCGCGTAGGCGAACCAGCCGAACGACGCGGCGCCGTTCGGGGTCAGGAAGCCCGCGACCACCGTGAGGCTGCCGAACAGGAACAACCAGTACGACAGCGCGTTCAGCCGCGGGAAGGCGACGTCCGGCGAGCCGATCTGCAGCGGCACCAACAGGTTCGCGTAGGCGAACGCGATCGGTGTCGCGAACATCAGCAGCATCAGCGTGCCGTGCATGGTGAACAACTGGTTGTACTGCTCGTTGCCGAAGTACTGCAGCCCTGGCCGGGCGAGCTCGGCCCGCATCAGGACCGCGAGCACGCCTGCGAACAGGAAGAACCCGAGCGACGTCACGAAGTACATCACTGCGATGTCCTTGTGTGACGTCGTGCGCAGGTAACCAAGCAGGTTCGTCCGCTTGGGTAGGTGGGGTAGGTCGGGCTCGGCGTGGCCGACGCCCGTTTCGTGCACCAGGGTCACTGTCCGCTCCCGGAGGTGGTGGCGGTGACCGCGGTGGGCGCTCCCGCGGCCTGCGTCTGCGTGCTCGACGACGATGCCGTCGACGACGACGCGGACGACGACGAGACGGGAGCGTTCAGTCGCTCCGTGATGAACTTGTCGTACTCGGCCTGGGGCACGACCTTGACGTAGAAGTTCATCCGGTCATGGTCGGTGCCGCAGAGCTCGGCGCAGCGGCCGATGAACGTGCCGGTCTTGGTGACCGTCAGCTCGAACTGGTTGATCCGACCAGGCACGACGTCCCGCTTGAAGAGGAACTCGGGGACCCAGAAGGAGTGGATGACGTCCGGGGACGTCTCCACGAACCGGATCGAGCGGTTCTGCGGCAGCACCAGCACGGCGGGCTCGCCCGGACGGCCGGTGACCTCGATCTGGTTCTGGTTCGGGGTCTTCGGGCCGACGCCGGGGTCGAGGTACTTGAACTGCCAGTTCCACCGGAAGCCGACGACATTGACCGTCACGTCCGGGCTGGCGGAGAGCTTGGTGACCTCCGACTCGTCCCGGGCCGTGTAGTAGAACATGCCGACCACGATGACCACCGGCACGACCGTGTACAGAATTTCGACCGGCAGGTTGTAACGAATCTGCCGGGGAAGCACGTCGCTGCGCTTACGGAACGCGACGACGGCGTAAAAGATCATGCCCCAGACGATGACGCCGACGACGAGCGCCGCGATCGCCGACCCCTGCCAAAGATTGAGCAGGCGCGGCGAGTAGTTCGTCACACCATCGGGATAACCGAAGTTGGGTCGCTCGCAGGCGGTCGCCGCGACGCCCACGAGCGCAAGCGGCCCGACCATACGCAGGGTCCGGCGGCCATGCGAGCGCTGGTGCGCACGCTGCCCGCCGCCGTGCGCGCCGGGCGCCCCGCCGGATTCAGCCGGCATTGTCGGCGTGCCTCCGAGCTGCGCGGCCGGGACCTCCGCGACCGGAACATCCGCGACCGACGGCCGGGTCCGACCGAAGGATCTGCTCACCAGGTCCTGCCTCCCACGACTAGCGGCACGCGGCGACGGCGCGAACGCTGTCCTCCGCCATCCCGCGAAACCCCTGCAAACGCCATGTCACCCCGGTCGATCCCTCCGGACGACATGCTGTCTTCGACACGCTGTAGATGGTGCGGCAGCAGCGTATCTCAGCGGCCCGACAGCTTCTCGCCTCAGGCCCCATCAAGGGGCTGTGATGCACGCCCCGCCCGGCACGTCAGGGCGGTAGCGTCAGCGCCGTGCCGGCCTATCTCGACCATGCGTCGACCACGCCTCTGCACCCCGCCGCTCGACAGGCTCTGCTGGTGGCACTGGATGAGGGCTGGGCTGATCCGGCTCGGCTCTATCGGGAGGGCCGCCGCGCGCGGATGCTGCTGGACGCGGCCCGTGAGTCCGTGGCGTCGGATCTCGGGGCCCGTCCAGACGAGATCAGTTTCACCTCCAGTGGCACCGCCGCGGCCAGCGCCGCACTGCTGGGCACGGCCGCCGCCCGCCGCCGCGCCGGTGATGTGGTGGTGGTCAGCGCGGTCGAGCACTCGTGCGTCCTGCACGCCGCCGCCCACCACGAACAGGCCGGCGGACGGGTCGTCCAGGTCGGCGTGGACGCGTTCGGCCGGGTCGACCCCGCCGCCTTCACCGCCCCGCCAGGCACCGCGGTGGCGAGCCTGCAGCACGCCAACCACGAGGTCGGCGTACTGCAGCCGGTCGCCGAGGTGGCCGAGCGGCTGCACGCGGCCGGCGTCCCGCTGCACACCGACGCGGCCGTGACGGTCGGGCATATCCCGGTGGACCTGCGTGCCCTCGGGGCGGACCTGCTGACCGCGAGCGCGCACAAGTTCGGCGGTCCGGCCGGGGTGGGCCTGCTGGCGGTGCGCACCGGCACCCGCTGGCGCTCCCCCGGCCCGACGGACGAACGGGAGGGCGGCCGGGTCCCCGGCTTCCCGGACGTCCCGTCGATCGTCGCCGCCGCCGCGGCGCTGGCGGCCCGCGGCAGCGAGCTCGACGCGGAGGGTCCGCGGCTGGCCGCGCTCGGCGCCGAACTACGCGGCCGGCTCCCCACGCTGATCGACGGGGTCGAACTGCTCGGCGATCCCTCGCCCGACGGGTCCGTCCGCCACATCTGTGCCTTCTCCTGCCTGTACGTGGCGGGAGAGGCCCTGCTCGACGGGCTGGACCGGGCCGGGATCGCGGTCAGTTCCGGCTCCAGCTGCACCTCGGACGCCCTCACGCCGAGCCATGTGCTGGTGGCGATGGGCGCCCTCACCCACGGCAACCTGCGGGTCTCCTTCGGCCGGGACTCCACCCGCGCCGACGTCGACGCGCTGCTCGCCGTCCTGCCGGGCGTCGTGCGTGAGGTCCGCGCCCGTTTCGGCGCCGCGGACCTGGACCCGACGCTATGACCCCGACGGCATGACCCCCGACGGCATGACCCCCGACGCCACGGGCCCCGACGGCACGACCATGGTGGACGCGCGTGGTCGGCGCTGCCCGCTGCCGATCATCGATCTCGCCCGGGCCATCGTCACCCTCGCCGACGGCGACACGATCACGCTGTGGGCGGATGATCCCGCCGCCGGCCCGGACGTCGCCGCCTGGTGCCGGCTGCGGCGCCAGGAGCTGGTGTCCTCACGTCCCCTGCCCACCGGCGGCGAGGAGTTCGTCGTCCGCCGTCGGAGCTGAGCGGCCCCGACGGCGGACGACGACGGACCCCGCACCGGGCAGGACGTCCGGTGACCCCTGGCCGGGCCGCACGCCTGGCCGGGCAGGCAAGACCGGGCAGGCCGGGCGTGTGATCAGGCGGTGGGCAGGTGCTCGGCGATCTCGGCGGCGGCGGACTCGCCGTAGGCCTCGGCGAGGCGCTTGACCGCCTCGGCCGGGTCGACCTCGTACTCCTGCGGGCCGACGGTCTCGAGCACCAGGGTGGCGATGAGCGCGCCCACCTGGGCGGACCGCTCGAGTGGGAGACCCCAGGACAGGCCGGCGAGGAAACCGGCGCGGAAACCGTCGCCGACACCGGTCGGGTCCGGGGTGTCGCGGGCGGGGACGACGGACACCCGGATCAGGTCCTGACCCGGCGCCTCGATCACCACGCCGTCCTTGCCGTGGGTGGTGACCCATACACCGACCACGCCGCGGATGTCCTCGTCCGACCAGCCGGTCTTGCTGGCCAGCAGCGCCTTCTCGTACTCGTTGCAGAACAGGTAGGCCGCGCCGGTGATGAGCTCCCGGATCTGCGGGCCGTCGAGCAGGGCGAGCTGCTGGGACGGGTCGGCGGCGAACGCGTAGCCGCGCTCACGGGCCTCCTGCGCGTGGCGCAGCATCGCGACGGGGTTGTTGGGGCTGACAACGACCAGGTCCAGCCCGCCGAACCGCTCGGCGATCGGCGCCAGCTCGATGTCGGCGGACTCGTCCATCGCGCCCGGGTAGAAGGAGGCGATCTGGTTGAGGTCGAGGTCGGTGGTGCAGACGAACCGGGCGGTGTGCGCGCTCGAGCTCACCCGCAGCACGCTGGTGTCCACCCCGTGGCTGTCCAGCCAGGCGCGGTAGTCGCCGAAGTCGGACCCGACCGCTCCGACGAGGATCGGGCGAAGGCCGAGGCGGCCCAGGCCGATCGCGATGTTGGCGGCGACGCCGCCGCGTCGCACCACGAGTTCGTCCACCAGGAACGACAGCGAGACCTTCTCGAGCTGGTCGGCGAGCAGCTGCTCGGCGAACCGTCCCGGAAAGCGCATCAGGTGGTCGGTAGCGATCGAACCGGTAAGGGCGATATCCACGATCGTGCAGCCTACCGGTACGACGAAGCCCGCCGTGACCAGGGTTGGTCACGGCGGGCTTCGAGGCGATGCGGGGTGCGGCGGCCCGCGAGGGCCCGCCGGGTGGTGCTAGTTGAACGAGTCGCCGCAGGCGCAGGAACCCTGCGCGTTGGGGTTGTCGATCGTGAAGCCCTGCTTCTCGATCGTGTCGACGAAGTCGATCGTCGCGCCACCGAGGTACGGGGCGCTCATCCGGTCAACGGCGACCTTGACGCCGGCGAAGTCCAGGACGGTGTCGCCGTCCAGGGACCGCTCGTCGAAGAACAGCTGGTAACGCATGCCCGAGCAACCACCCGGCTGTACCGCGATGCGCAGCTTGAGGTCATCCCGGCCCTCCTGCTCCAGCAGGGTCTTCACCTTGCCAGCGGCCATCTCGGTGAGGGTGACGGCCGAGGACTGCGTCGCGGTCTCCGTCGTGTCCTGAACGGTCATAGAGACTTCTCCTGCCCATGCTGTGATGTGGCCTGGCGGGGCCGGGCCACTGGTTCCGGTCGGGTAGTGCGTTTCCGGTCGGTCGCTTTCCGGTCAGGTGTCGCTTGCGGTACTGCCCGCGACGCCTCCACTCCCGGCAGACGCCCCGGACACGGCACAGCCAGTGCGCCGACATCCATGCCCAACACCATCGGACGGGATCCGCTTCCCATGGTAGCGAGACCGAGCAGGACCGACCACGGCACGATCCGGTCCACCACGAGACCCCCGTCACCTTGGGTTACGTCCTCGGTGGTTACCCACCCGGCCCATGGCCGTGGGACACCTGGCCCACCAGCGGGGGCAGACCGGCGCCTTGACCCCTGCGACGTGGGACATCACGCGTCACAGGGGCGCGAACAGCGCCCCCGGGAGACCGGCTGGCACCCGCGCGAGCGGGGCCCCGCCGAGCCGCGACCGCCGCTCGGTGACCCCCACGACGAGTCGCCCCCGAGACACCACATCCGCGCATACGATGACACCCAGGGGAGTTAGAGTCTCATCGACCATTCGCGGACGGCCCCGGCGGGTGCGCTGGCCGGCCGGCACACATGGCAGGCGGCCAGGCTCACGGGCCGGCCGACCGGAGGAGTGTCATGACCATCAACCCGGCCCTCGAGCACAACCCGTCCCGCACGCCGTCCGCCCTCGTCCAGCCGAATCCGAACCCGGGGCCGAACCCGGGGCCGAACCCGGCGCCGAGCCCAGGGCCGAACCCGGGCCCGGATCCTGGTCTCGCGGCAGTGGGTACCGCCCCGTCACCCCTGGCGCTGCTGCTGCTGGGGCGCGGCGCGGATCCGACCAGCGAGCGCGGTGTCGACTGCCCGGGTGACCTGCCGCCGGCCGCGGACCCGGACCTCGCCGCCCGGGCCGCCGCCGCGAAGGCCACCCTCGGGGAGAGGGTGTTCATCCTCGGGCACCACTACCAGCGCGACGAGGTGATCGCGTTCGCCGACGTCACCGGCGACTCGTTCAAGCTCGCCCAGCTCGCCGCGGCCCGCCCCGAGGCCGAGGCGATCATCTTCTGCGGTGTGCACTTCATGGCCGAAAGCGCCGACATCCTCACCGGTCCGCACCAGAAGGTGATCCTGCCGGACCTGGCCGCGGGCTGCTCGATGGCCGACATGGCCACCGCCGAGCAGGTCGAACAGGCCTGGGACGACCTGGCCGACGCCGGGGTCGAGGCCACCACCGTGCCGGTGAGCTACATGAACTCCTCGGCCGCGATCAAGGCGTTCACCGGCCGTCACGACGGCACCATCTGCACGTCCTCGAACGCACGACGGGCACTGGAGTGGGCCTTCGGCGCACGCGGCGGCGAGCGGGTGCTGTTCCTGCCCGACCAGCACCTCGGGCGCAACACCGCGATCGCCGAACTCGGGATGACCGAGGCCGACTGCGTCGTCTACGACCCGCGGCGCCCCCGCGGCGGGCTCAGCCAGGCCCAGCTGCGCGACGCGAAGATGATCCTGTGGCGCGGCCACTGCTCGGTACACGGGCGCTTCACCAGGCAGAGCGTGGACGAGGTGCGCGCCCGGGTACCCGGTGTCACCGTGCTGGTGCACCCGGAGTGCCGCCGTGAGGTGGTGACCGCGGCGGATCGGGTCGGCTCGACCGAGTACATCATCGCCGCCGTCGACGCCGCGTCCCCCGGCAGCGCGTTCGCCATCGGCACCGAGCTGAACCTCGTGCGGCGGCTTTCCACCCGCCACCCCGACAAGACGATTGTCTTCCTGGACCGTACGGTGTGTTTCTGCTCCACCATGAACCGGATCGACATGCCGCATCTCGTCTGGGCGCTGGAGTCCCTCGTCCGCGGGGAGACGCCGAACCAGATCACGGTCGACCCGGACGTGGCCACCCCTGCTCGGAAGGCACTCGATCAGATGTTGGCTCTGCCCTGATGGCCCTGCTCAAGCGCCGTGGGGGCGCCGATCCCGACCTGTCCGACGCCCCGGCGGTCCTCGACGAGCAGCTGGCCGACGACGACCCGCGCCGCTCGGGTGGCAAGGGCCGTCCGACGCCCAAGCGCTCGGCCGCCCGGGCCGCCCGCACGCAGACGGTCTCGACCGCGAAGAAGCCGGCGAACAAGCAGGAGGCCCGGGCCGCCCGGCGCAAGCAGAGCCAGGACTACCGCTCGGCGATGATGTCCGGGGACGTCAGCCGGCTGCCACCGCGTGAGCGCGCCCCCGAGCGGGTGCTGGCCCGCGACTACGTCGACACCCGGATCAACGTCGGCCCGTTCTTCCTGATCGCCGCGGTCATCTACTTCGTCGGCGGGCTGATCCCCGTGGGAGCCATCCGGCTGGCCGCGACGCTGCTGATGCTGGTCGGCATCGTCGCGGTGGTGGTCGACTCGGTCCTGCTGTCCTGGCAGGCCAGCAAGCGGGTCACCGCCCGCTACCCCGACTCCCGGGTGCGGGTGCGCGCCTACGCCGCCCAGCGCGCCCTGCTGCCGCGCCGCTGGCGCCTGCCCCGCCCGCGCGTCTCCCGCGCCAACCCCACGCCGTAGCCCGCGGCCGCGCGGACGGCTACTGGTTCCAGGCTCCGTTTCGGGCCCGGTCGCAAGGCACCTCAGGCGACCGGGCCCGACCCATGGACTCGTCAGGCCAGGATTCCGACGTCGGACGGGCTCCGCTCGCCGCCACGTCGGCCATGACCTGCGGCACTAGGACCAACGGCCAAACCCGCCCTGGTCAGACATGTCTGGCTAAAAGTTGAACCGCCGCTTTCACTCCAAATAGGATACTGACAGTAGAGAGATTGCTTCGCAGCGCAATCATCCCGATCTGGAGGTAGCCGTGAGACTACTCTGCCGACAGGCGACCCTCGTGTTGATGGCCAGCCTTCTCCTCCTTGCACCCGCCCTCGTGCACTCGACGTCGTCAGCCGCCTCAGCGGCCAACGGCGCCACCATCGTCGACAGCTGGAAGGACGCCAAGGGGCGGACCATCATCCTGCGAGAGGGCACCTACAACGGCAAGAAGGGCTTCGGCTGGACAAAGATCACCAGAAGGCATGCGATCAGGTCGCTGAAGACCTTGCGCTTCATCTCCAGAAACCCGAACGGGGGCGAGCAGCAGGGAACCGCGCGCAGGTACGAGGCGTACGCGAACCGCCAGGAGTGCAAGAACGGCTACTGCCACTACACCGACAGCCTTCTCGTCACATTGATAGTCGATTTCAAGCAGGTCAAAGACTACTATGACGTCAATGTCAACGGCGTTCTTGGCGTGCAGACCGCCTATTGCGTCAACGACAACAGGGAGCTCGACTGCCCCTCATGGGTGGACCAGGCCCTGGGAAAATAGCCGGGCCGAGCCGCCCTTCAACGCTGCTGGCACGGCGCACCGGACCCCACCCGCACTGGGCGGTGGCGACGAGGAAGAGGAACAGCCATGAAGCATGATCCGAAACTCCTCCTCGAACTGGTTCGCGATCGGGTCCTGAATCCTCATCGGATACTCGGAAAGAACGTCATCTGGGTCGCCGGTCGCGTTCTTGACGCCGACAGCGTGGTGATGCTGTACCGAGAAGGACCCGGCGGCCCCGTCATCGGCCAGCGTTACGTCCTCACCGAGTTCGCTTCGATGTTCGATCCGGAACTGACCACGGATGATCTCGCCGAGATCATTTTCACCAACGAGATCACCGACCCCGGCGGGCCCGGCGAGTCGCTCAACGTCGACTGGGCGGACGGCCTGGTTCCGGACCCGACTGCCGTCACCTGGTGGACGTGAGGTCACGGCCTCCTTCCTGCGATCACCGGGCCTCACAACCGGATCGACGGCCCACCGGCAGAGTCGTGGCTGGTCGGCCGTTTGGCGAGTGGTAGCTACCTGATCTCATTGGTCATAGGTTGTTCGGGTGAGACATCGACGTCTGGGACGTACTGGCCTGTCGGTAAGCGAGATCTCCTACGGGAACTGGCTCACCCACGGGGACAAGATCGAGGCCGAGGCGGCGACCGCCTGCGTGCGCGCCGCCTTCGACGAGGGCATCACCACCTTCGACACCGCTGACGTGTACGCCGCCACCAAGGCCGAGAGTGTGCTCGGCGAGGCTCTGGACGGCGTCCGGCGTGAGTCGTACGAGCTGTTCACCAAGGTCTTCTGGCCGACCGGCCCCGGCGAGAACGACAAGGGCCTGGGCCGCAAGCACATCATCGAGTCGGCGAACGCCTCACTGCGCCGGCTGCGCACCGACCACATCGATCTCTACCAGGCACACCGCTACGACGAGACGGTGCCGCTGGAGGAGACGCTGCGGGCGTTCGACGACCTGGTCCGCGCCGGCAAGGTGCTCTACGTCGGGGTGTCCGAGTGGACCGCCGAGCAGATCAGCGACGCCGTGCGGATCGCCGGCGAACTCGGCCTGGACCGGATCATCTCCAACCAGCCGCAGTACTCGATGCTGTGGCGGGTGATCGAGTCCGACATCGTGCCCACCTGCGAGCAGGCCGGCATCTCGCAGATCGTCTGGTCGCCGATCGCCCAGGGTGTGCTCACCGGCAAGTACCTGCCCGGCCAGCCCCCGCCGAGCGGCAGCCGCGCCACCGACAAGTCCGGCGCCCAGATGATCTCCCGGCTGATCGCCGACGAGGTCCTGGCCGCGGTGCAGAACCTGCGGCCGATCGCGCAGGACGCGGGCCTGTCGATGGCCCAGCTCGCCGTCGCCTGGGTGCTGCAGAACGACAACGTCGCCTCGGCGATCATCGGCGCGTCCCGCCCGGAGCAGGTCACCGAGAACGTGAAGGCCTCGGGCGTCACGCTGGACCCGGCGATCCTCAAGCGCATCGACGACGTCCTCGCCGACGTCATCACCCGTTCCTGAGCCGCGCCCACCCCTGACAATCCGCACTTCCCTGACCGGCCGTACCCTCTGACCGGCTATGCGGCGAACGCCTCGGCGAGCGCCGCATAGGTCCGGTCGAGGTCGGAACCCGGCAGGTAACGCTCCTCGAGTTCCAGCAGGACGGCCCCATGGGTGGCCGCCCACAGGGCCTGCGCCCGGTACGGGTCACCGGTCGCCCGGTAGAACGGCTCCCCCGCCCACTGTTCGAGTCCGCTCGACAGTGCGGCGCGGGGCAGCCTGCCGGCGGTGAACATCCGATAGAGGTTCGGATGAGCCAGGGCGTAGCCGCGGTAGGCGCCGATCAGCGCCGCCGCCACCGCGCCGGCGTCAGCCTCGTCCACCGCCCTGTGCAGATGCTCGCCGACCTCGGCGAGGGCGACCTCGGCGAGCCCCGCCGCCAGCGCGTCCTTGCTGGCCAGATGCTTGTAGAGCGATGGCGCCCGGATGCCGAGCACCTCGCCTATGCGGCGCATCGTGAGCGCGTCCGCGCCCTCTCGCTCCAGGATGTCGCGGGCCGCCACGAGGATCTCCGCGACCCGCGCCGGGGGACGCGCCGGCTCCGGCCGCACCGCGATCCGCGGCAGCGGCAGCGGCAGCGGCAGCGGCAGCGGCAGCGGCAGGGTCGACGTCATCGCGGGGTGAGGGCGAAGACGGGGTGGCGGGGAGCGATCCGGCGGATCTGCTCGTCGGACGAGTTCGGCCCGACGCCCTCGAAGAACGCGCCGACCTCGGCCTTCCAGCGGGCCAGATAGGCGCGCAGCACGTCGACGCTGTCGTCGGGGGCGACCTCGCTGGCCAGGTAGCGGGTGCGGCCACGGCCGCGCAGCAGGGCGAGATCCCCACCGGCGGCCCGCACGTTGCGCACCCACTGCCCGTGCCCGCGGGCCGAGACCAGGTACTGCCGCCCGTCCAGGGTCAGCAGGTTCACCGGCGTGCGCCGCGGCTCGCCGCTGGAGCGCCCGCGCACCTCCAGCACCCGGCTGCCCAGCACGCTCACCCCGGCCCGGGTCAGACCCGCGACCGCCCGGTTGGCGACGTTACGGGTGAACCATCCCGGCGCACGGTAGTGATCAGCCATGATCGCAACACCTCCGAAGCGAAGCCCCAAGCCACGGCTAATGCCGTTAGCCACGCCTTCAGCTAACAGCGTTAGCCGCCGGGCTGTCAACTCCGTCCCGCGACCAGCGCGGCATCGTGCGATCAGGTCACGGGGCGCAGGGACATCGGGCCGTAGATGCGGCGGCCGGCGTCGAGCAGCGTCACCTGGATGACCCCGGCCTCGAACAGTTCCCGCCAGGTCTCGCCGAGCCAGGTCTCGGCGTCCCCCTGACTGGTGAACGACTCGGAGCCGGCCGCGCCACCGACCGTTGCCGTCGCGCCGTCGTCACCCTCATAGCGCCAGGTCCAGGTCATCCGCCGGCCCCTCCCCACTGCTGTGGACGCCCGTAAGGCGGGTCGCCCTCGACCATCGACCGATCGGCCGATGTGCTCATCCAACCGCGCCCCGAGCCGCCGGACGCACCGACCGACGCTGTACCAGTGCCGAACGCCACCCGCGGGCCGGTCACTGCGACCGAACGCGGGGTCCCACCCGCTACTGGCGCGGACGGGGCCCGGCAGGTCAGGATGTCTGCGACGCCGGTAACGTCGGGCCGGCCACCCCGTCCGTCAGCTTTGGGAGGAACGACCCGAGTGGGCACCACCACCATCAACGCCGCCGTCCTGGCCGCCGAAACCGCCGAGCACGAGCCGCCGCTGTCCTGGTGGGCCGCGACGATCGTCACCTTCGTCGCAATCCTCATCCTGGCCGCCGTGCTCGCGCTGATGACGCGCTGGGAGCGTAAGCGCAACCCGCACAGCCACAGCTGAGCACCGATGCGGCTGAGGCTGCTCGGCACCGGTTCCGCGGACGGCTGGCCGAACCCGTGGTGTGACTGCGCGTCCTGCGCCTGGGCGCGCGGTAGCGGCGTGGTCCGCGGTCAGACCGCGATCCTCGTCGACGACGTGCTGCTCGTCGACTGCGGGCCGGACGTGCCCCGGGCCGCGGCCCGGTCCGGGGTACGCCTGTCCGGGCTGCGCCACCTGCTGGTCGGTCACGCCCATCCGGACCATCTCGGCCCCGAGAGCCTGATGTGGCGCTCCTGGTCGACGGCGGCCGGACGACCGCTGGACGTCGTCGCGCCGCCGGCGGCGCTCGAGGTGTGCCGCGCCTTCCTGGCCCGCTGGGAGGGCAGCGACCCCGACCGCGAGGGCAACCCGCTGCGTTTCCTCGAGGCCGTGCCAGCCGGACCGGCCGAACCCGACCGGACGGGTGAGGCCGGCGGGGCTGGCGGGACGCTGTGGCTGGGTGAGGCCGGGGCGCGGTACGAGGTGCGCCCGCTCGCCGCCCACCATGGCGACGCCAGCATCGGCCCCGCCGTCCTCTACGACATCACCGCACCGGATGGCACCCGGTTGCTCTACGGCTGCGACACCGCCGTGCCCCTGCCCGTCAGCACCCTGGACGCGGTCGTGGACCGGGCGTACGACGTGGTGGCGCTCGAGGAGAACAACGGCGACCGGCCTGGTTTCGGCGAACACCTCGGCCTGGACACCTTCGGCGAGCTCGTCGGCGAACTGCGTCGCCGGGGCGCGATCCACCAGGGCACCGAGATCCTCGCCGTCCATCTGAGTCACCGCAATCCGCCCGGCGACGAACTGGCCCGCCGCCTCGCCCACGTCGGCGCCCGCGCTCCCCACGACGGCGAATCCCTCGACATCACCCCCGGTGCCCGCCCCACCGCGGCGGTGGTGCCGAGGCGGACGCTGGTGCTCGGTGGCGCCCGGTCGGGGAAGTCGGCCGAGGCCGAGCGGCGGCTGCTGGGCGAACCGGCGGTGGTGTACGTCGCGACCTCCGCACCGGCGGACGCCTCCGACGCCGAGTGGTCGGCCCGGATCGCGGCGCACCAGGCCCGCCGGCCCGCGGCCTGGACCACGGTGGAGTCCCTCGATCTGGTCGGCCTGCTGAGCACGGATGGTCCCCCGCTGCTCATCGACGGCATCGGCCTGTGGATCGCCGCCCATCTGGACCCGCCGGACGCACCGGCCTCGCCGGACGGCGACGGGCTCGAGGCACGCACGGCGGAACTGGTCGAGGCGTGGCGCAACACCGCGAGGCGGGTGGTGGCGGTCTCGGACGAGGTCGGCTCCGGCGTCGTCCCGGCGACGCCCGCCGGACGGCGTTTCCGCGATGCCCTCGGACGGGCCAACGCCGCACTCGCCGCTGCCTCCGACGAGGTGTGCCAGGTCATCGCCGGCGTCGCCGTCCCCCTGCGGCCCTAGCCAGGTCGACCTCCCCGGCGGACAGGTCGGCTGTCCCGGGAGACCCGGCTGGGATGGGTGGACCGGGTGACCCGGGTGGGACAGCTGGGACGGCTCAGGGCTCGTAGTCGTAGCGGAACAGGCCGGCGGAGCTCGCGACGATGATGCCGCGGCCGAGGTCGGCGGGCAGCCAGGCGCAGGAGCGGGCGGCGCCGTCGAAGCGCATCATGGTCACCGGCCGCCAGCTGGCCGTGTCCCAGATCCACAACGCGCCGTCGCCGCCGGCGGTGGCCAGCAGGGAGCCGTCCGGAGAGAACCGGGCGTCGCGCACGGTGTGGTTGTGGCCGGTCAGCGTCGCGACGGGATCGCCGTCGTCCAGCCGCCAGATGCGCACCGTGTGGTCGGCGCCGGCGGTCGCGAGCAGCCGGCTGTCGGGGGCGAAGTCCGCGCCGAGCACGTTGTCCAGGTGACCCGAGAGTGTCCGGTGGCAGACCAGGGCGGTGGTCCACAGCCGGACGAGGCGGTCCTCGCCGCCGGTGGCGATCCAGCGGCCGTCCGGGCTCACCGCGCAGGCCACCGCCATTCCCACATGCGCGGGCAGGGCCGCCGACAGTGGCCGTCCACTGATCGCGTCCCAGCGTTGCAGGGTTCCATCAGCGCAACTGGCGGCGATCCAGGTGCCGCTGGGAGCAACGGCGAACGCCTTGATCTCGGTGGTCGCGGTCATCGTGGAAAGCACGGCTCCGGTGGCCGGGTCGACGCGGCGCAGGGCGGCGAGGCTGCCCGGCACGACCACCCAGGACCCGTTCGGCGCGGCCCCGACACCACGGATCATGTCGACGTGACCGGCCAACGTCACCCCGGTCGGCTCGCCGGTCTCCAGATCCCAGACGGCGGTGTTGCCACCATCGGTGTAGGTCACGACCACCGGCCGGCCCCGTTCCCCGGTGGATGCGGGGTCGTCCGAGAGGTCGGAGGTCGGGGTGGGGCGGATGCGCACGACAGCGGCGCCACGCATCTGGTGCTCACGCCCGGTGGCGGACGGCCGGGGCAGGTCGACGTCGGTGGACCACAGCCGGATCGTCCCGTAGCGACCCGAGGCCGCCACCCAGCTTCCGTCCGGGGACAGGACGCAGTGGCGGCTGCCGATCGCCCCGGTCAGATCCACGCGGTGTGCTCCGCTGCGGACATCCCACAGGCGGACCGCGCCCTCCCAGCTCGTCGTGACCAGCAGGTTCCCGTCCCGTCCGACCGCGGCGGCGCGGATCGCCCCGGCCTGCTCACGGATCATCCACACCTCCCGCCAGCCCCTGGACGGCGACCGGTCACAGGACGCGGTCCGCGTGGGGTCCGGATCGTTCGTCCAGCGGCGGAAGGTGCCGTCGGCGCCGGACGAGCCGACCCAGGTGCCGTCCGGGGGCGCGGTCAGCGACAACACCGCGCCGGTGTGGCCGACCAGCCGCGCGTTCGGACGGCCGGTCCTCGGGTCGCAGATCCGCACGATGCCGTCGTCACCCGCGACCGCGATCCAGCGGCCGTGTTCGGCCGCCAGGCAGCACCGCAGCGGCGCGTCGGTGACCGCCACGGTGAACACGACCGCGCCGTCGCGCACCTGCCAGCAGCGCAGCACCCCGTCCACACCCACCGCGAGAATCCGCTGCCCGTCGGGTGTGAACGCGCAGTCGGTGACCGCCCCGGCCGGGCCCCGCAGCACCCGTGGCCCAGCGGACGAACCGTCGGCGCCAGCGGTAACAGCCACACCAGCGGCCTTGCTCTCCTCGGCCGCCTTGCTCTCCTCGGCGACGTCGGTGGCGAGGGGTGGCGCGTCGTCCCAGGTGGAGGGAGCCGGCCACAGCCGGACGGTGCCGTCGGCGCCGGCGGAGGCGACCAGAGTGCCGTCCGGGGACAGGGCACAGGCGTGGACCGCCCCGGTGTGACCGTGCAGCACCCGGCGGCCCGGACCGTCGGGGACCTGCCAGAGCCGCACGGTGCCGTCGGTACCGGCGGAGGCGAGCAGGCCGCTGTCCGCGGCGGCCGCGAGTCCCCCGATCGTGCGCCGATGGCCGACCAGGGTGCGCCGCAACGCGGGATGCGGCTGGTCGGGTCGGGGCCAGCGGCCGGTCAGCCGGGGGGTGGGCACATGGCGGGCCAGGGCGCGGCGGGCGGCGGCGAGCTCGGGGCTGCCGTCCAGGCGGCTGAGCAGGATCGCGCCAAGGAACGCCGGTGGGTCGGTGGGCGAGAGCAGATGGGCGTTCTGCCGGATCACCCGGTGCAGTGCCTCGAGCCGGGGATCGCCCGGGCGGGCGGCCGCGGCGAGGGCGAGATCGGCCTCGAGTGCCACCGGTCCCAGCTGCGGGCGTTGCAGTTTGGCCAGCGTCCAGCGCAGATCCCCCAGCAGCGCCACCGCCGCGTCAACCCGTCCCGCGCCGAGGAGATGCCCCACCAGGTACGTCCAGGCATAGCTGGCGGAGGCCGGCAGCAGCCACCACGGATCGCCGCTCTCACGCGCCAGCGGGAGGTGGGCGTCGCGCAACGCGTCGCACAGAACGGCCTCGAGTTCGGCGAGCCGGGGCGCGCCGACCCGAACCCGCAGGTAGCCGCGCAGCACATCCTGGAGCAGCAACGCGGCGGGGGCCCGCCGGTAGGTGACGACCAGGGACAGATCGGCGAGTTCCTGGCACAGATCGTCGACCTCGTCCGGATCAAGGTCTCCGGTGCGTCCCCAGTAGACGTCCAGGATCGCGCGGGGCACCTCGACGTCCTCGGGGAAGACCGCGAGCTCCAGGTAACGCTGTAGGCGATGGCCGGTGAGCAGGTCAAGGCTCGCCGCCAGGGTCACCTCGACGGCTTCGGCGCGCTGCCCCGCCCGGGTGACGTCCAGGCCGGTGGGGCCGCGGCGTTCCATCCGGCGGCGCACCCGTTCGACGGCGCGGGCCGGGCTCATGCCGTCGCGCACATAGCGCACGAGGGCCCGGTTGACGAGGCTGAGCAGCACCGGCCAGCGTCCGGTGTGGGCCAGCAGCCGTTCGGCTCCCTCGGCCAGAGCACCGTCCGCCACCGGGCCGTCCGCCACCGGGCCGTCCAGCACCACAGCGCCGCCGGTGGACGTGCCGGCGGGCAGCGATCCGGGGGGCAGGTCACGCAGCAGCAGCGCCATGGCCTCGGCCCTGCGCATCGCCGGGATCTCGATCATGCGGCAGCGGGGCAGGACGTCACGAAGCCGGGTGGTGACCAGCCGCATCGTGTTCGGGCCGCCCTGGAGGAACGGCTCCACCTGGTCGCGGCTCCACACGTCGTCGATGACGAGCAGGCGGTCGTCGCCGGCGAGCAGGGTGCCCAGGTGGAAGCCGGCCTGTTCGGGATCGGACAGGGTCGGGCGCACACCGGCCAGGGCCTCGCTGAGATCGTTGATCCGGTCGGCGAGCTGCGCCCCGCGCAGCGACTCACCCACCGTCACCCACAGCAGCCCACCCGGAAACCGGGGTGCGATCTCCACCCGCTGGCAGACCTCCCGGGCCAGGGTCGTCTTGCCGATCCCGCCGGTGCCGTGCAGCACGACCGGCCCGGCGCCCGGCCGCAGCTCGGCGAGCACGGCCGCGGCCAGGCCCGGACGGGGGACGAACCCGTCCCGCAGGACCGGCACCATCCAGGGTGCCGGTGGACGTGCGGCGACCATCGCCTCCGTGGACGCCCCGGCGCTGGTCGTGTCGGCGATGTCGGCGGTCACGGCCGCCGCGGCTCGCCGTTCGGCCTCGCGCAGCTTGACCAGCGCGTCAAGGACGGCGGTTTCCAGCTCCCCGGCGTCACGGAAACCGGCGGTGATGATGCCGGACTCCCGCAGCCGCGCGCGGAAGGCCCGTTGCCGTTCGGCGTAAGCCTCGTCGACGAAGTCACCGAAGGGAACCTCGGCGTGGTAGTCCAGCAGGAACACCAGCCGCGGTATCCCCGCCGCGGTCGCGGTGTCGAACTCGAGCTCGGTGTACGACACCTGCGCCTGCCCCGGGACGGTCGTGCCGTACCGAAAGGCGATGAGCCCCAGGTAGACGTCGGACGACCGCACCGCCCGCACGCAGAACTCGGCCGGATCGGCGTCGCGGGCACCGAAGTACTCCATGTCGATGACCTGGTCTCCGGCGAGCGCCACCGCGCGCTCGGCCGCCGCGACGAACGACCGCTCCCGCGGAAAGCCCCGCAGCTCGGCGGTGTGGCTCAGGAACACCCGCCGAGCGATCCCCTCGCCCGGCCCACCCATCGTCGCGCCGATCGGCCGCCGCGCCGGCTCGGCCGGTGACCGCGAGCCCGACCTGCGACCAGGCGACGCATCAGCCGATACCGACACAACCCGAAACGTATCCGATTCCCACCGTCACCGTCACCATCGCGCACACATCCGGCGAGCGTCCGCTCCGAGCACCACACCCCGGAGCGCCATGATCACCGTGGGCGGCCTGGCCAGCCCGGTGGCCCGGACGAACCCGCGTCGGAGCCGACCAGGTGCAGCAGCCAGTCCGGATAGGTCATCGCCATGAACAGCAGCGTCACCACGGTGGTCAGTTCGACGAGGCCGCCCAGGACATCCCCGGTCAACCCTCCGAGCCGGCGGACGAAGTAGTACCGCAGCGCCACCGAGACCGCGGCCCCGACACACACCGCGATCACCGCGCGGGCGGCCCGCTCGAGATCACCGCCGTCGTAGTCGAACCGCCCGGCGAGGGCTGCCACTCCGCACACCCCGACAAAAGCCACCAGCGCGTCGCGGGTCCGGACCGAACCGGCCACGAACGCGCCGAGACCGTTCGGGTGCGCGGCGGGCGCGGAACTGGCGCAGGCGAGGGTCACCGCGAGCCGCCCGGTCATCACCGCGACCAGCATCGACACGGTGCCCCGGTGCACCGTGATCGCCGCGCCGAGCGCGGTGACCTGCAACAGCACCACGAACAGCACGGCCACCACGCCGAAGGCGCCGATGGTCGGCTCACGCATCACCGCCAGCGCCCGCTCCCGACCACCGGCGTGCCGGGCCCCGAGCCCGTCCGCCAGATCGGCCAGACCGTCCAGGTGCAGGCCGCGGGTTGCCAGCGCCAGCACCGCGATACCCGCCACGGCGGGCAGCAGCGTCTGCGTGCGGCTGCCCGGCATGCCCGTCGAGACCCGCAGGCCGAAGACCACCAGCGCGGCGACCACTCCCAGCACGAGCCCCACCAGCGGAGCCAGGGCCATCGCCCGGCCGGCGACGCGCCGGTCGAGCCGCGCCGGCCCGCGCACCGGTGCGACGGTCAGCAGCGAGAAGGCCGTCCGCAGGGCGACCGTCACGTGGCGTCGCGCTCCTGCGGATGCTCGCCGGAGCCAGCCGCCCCATCCGACTCGGCCTTCCCGCTCACCCCCGCCTGATCGAAGGTGGCCATCTCGGCGAGCGTCGCCTGCGCCGCCCGCACCAGCGGGACGGCCAGCAGCGCGCCGGTGCCCTCACCCAGGCGCAGCCCGACGTCGAGCAGTGGGGTGAGCCCGAGCGCGCCCAACGCGTAGGCCTGGGCTGGTTCCGGCGAGCGGGTGCCGGCGACCCACCAGTTCTTCGCCCCCGGCGCGATGTGCTCGGCCGCCAGCGCCGCCGCGCAGACGATCACCCCGTCGAGCACCACCGGGGTGCGCCGCACCGCCGCCTGCACCAGCAGGCCGGCGAGCGCCATCAGATCCGCACCGCCGGTGACGCGCAGCACCGTGTGCGCGTTGTCGGCGAACGGCCGGCCGCGGCGCATCGCATCCCGGATCGCCGCGGTCTTCACCATCCACCGCGCGTCATCGATACCGGTGCCGCGCCCGACGACCTCGATCGGCTCCCGCCCCGTCAGCAGCGCGACGACCGCGGCCGCCGGCGTCGTGTTCCCGATCCCCATCTCGCCGGGCACCAGCAGATCGGCGCCGGCATCCACCTCCTCGTCAGCGATCATGCGCCCGATGTCGAAGGCCCGCTCCCCCTCCTCGACGCTGAGCGCGTCCGCGCGGTCGATCCGGTCACTCGCCCGCCGGACCCGGTAACGCCCCGGCGGCCCGCTGCCGTCGACCCCGCCCGGGGTGGCCGGCTCCGGGGTGTCGACCGCGACATCCACCACCCGCACCTCGGCACCGACCTGCCGGGCGAGCACGTTGACCGCCGCCCCGCCCGCGGCGAAGTTCGCCACCATCTGTGCGGTCACATCGCTGGGAAACGCCGACACACCCACACTGGCGATACCGTGATCGGCCGCGACGATCACGGCCCGCACCCGCGCGAACGCCCGCGGCGGGCACATCCCCTGCACCCCGGCGATCCAGACCGACAGCTCCTCGAGGCGCCCCAACGCCCCCGGCGGCTTGGTCAGCTGCCCCTGCCGGGCGACAGCGGCCGCCATCGCCACCCCATCCAGCACCGGGACAGCCGGCACGCCCCCCATCCCGCGCCCCGTGGCGCCCAGGCCGGCGAGGCCACCGCCGGGTTCGCCGCCCCTCTCACCATCAGCGGTGCTGGCCACGTCGCCGGAGACTCCGCTGTTCGCGGCTTGGGAATCCACGACTCCCTTACTACCCGATTCCTACGACAACTCCGCCACGCCCCCACCCCGGAAGCGGCGACCCCGGCCTCGGCCGGGCCGACCAGACGGTTTCGCGCGGCTCCAGGGGCCAGCGGCGGTCAGAGGTCGACGATCCGCGAGAGGCGACCTACCGCGGCGAGGAATCGACGAAAGGCGGCCGCACGACGGTCATCGGACTCGGGCGGCCACGGACGTCGACGTGGACGGTGGCGCCCTCGGTGATCCCGCGGTCGAGCAGGGCGAGGCCGATGCCCTCCCGCCGGGAGGGGGAGAAGGTTCCGCTGGTGACCTCGCCGATCGGATCGCCGGCGGGCGAGGTCACGGCCATGTGGGCGCGCGGGATCGCCCGTCCGGTCGCCCGCAGGCCCCACAGGAGCCGACCGGCGCCGGCCGCACGCTCGGCGAGCAGCGCGTCGCGCCCCCAGAAGGACGGCTTGTCCCAGCCGACCGCCCAGCCCGACCGGGCCTGCACCGGGGTGATCGACCGGGAGAGATCCTGACCGTGCAGCGGGTAGCCCATCTCGGTGCGCAGGGTGTCCCGGGCGCCGAGGCCGACGGGTGACACGTCGAACGCGGCTCCGGCGGCGAACAGGGCGTCCCACAGGGCAGGCGCGTCCGCCCAGCGGGGCAGCAGCTCGAAGCCCCGTTCACCGGTGTAACCGGAGCGGCAGACGATGACCGGCAGACCCTTCCACGATGCCTCGACGAAACTCATGTACGCGCCGTCGGTCGGCAGTTCGAGCGCGGCGACGAGCTGGGGGGCGGCGGGTCCCTGCACGGCGAGGACCGCCAGATCGGCGTGCCGGTTGGTGACCGTCACCGCGGGCGGTGCGGCGGCGGCCAGCAGGGCGGCGACCTCGGCGTTGTTCGCCGCGTTCGGGACGAGCAGCACGTGCTCGTCCGAGATCAGATAGGCGATCAGGTCGTCGACGACCCCGCCGTCCTCGGTGCAGCACAGGGTGTACTGGGCCTGACCGGGCTGGATGCGGGCGAGGTCGTTGGTCAGGCAGGCGTTGACGAACGCGGCCGCACCGGGACCGGTGACCTCCGCCTTGCCGAGATGACTGACGTCGAAGACACCGACCGCGGTGCGCACCGCCTGGTGCTCGGCGAGGACGCCGCGCCCCGCGTACTCGATCGGCATCTCCCAGCCGCCGAACTCCGCGAGCTTCGCGCCGAGCGCCACATGCCGGTCGTACAGCGGAGATCGCCGCAGCTCTGCCATGGCGCCCAGCCTAAAGGAGCCATCGCGATCCCGACCCGGTCGGCGGCCAACCCGGAGCGACCCCCCATAACGGCCAGCGCCGCTGTCGACACCGATGTCGGCACCGCGGCCGCGAGGGCATCGTCTCGTTCAATACGCTCACCGCATGACCAGCCTCGCGCCCAGCGCCACAGCCCTTGTCGATCTCGCGGTGGACGCGGTGGTGATCGCGACCACGACCGGAGCGGACGGGCTCGAGGTCACCACCGGCGCCGGCGGGCTGGACGAGGCCCTCGACGGGCGGCTCGTGGACGTGCTCACCTCGCTGGGCGCGACGGGACGGGTCGGGGAGGTGGTGCGGTTCGCGACGCTCGGGGCAGTGCGGGCGGCGACCGTCGTCGCGGTGGGCCTGGGGCCGAGCCCGACCGAGGACGCGCCCCTGGACTCCGAGGTTCTGCGCCGCGCGGCCGGAACAGCGGTGCGGGCGAGCGCCGGGCGCTCGAGTGTGGCACTCGCCCTGGCCGCCGCACCGGGGGCGGTCTCGACCGAGTCGGTGCGGGCGGTCGCCGAAGGCGCGCTGCTCGGCGCCTACACCTTCGACCAGTTGCGGACGGTCTCGGCGGCGGGGCGGCCGGCTCCCGTGCAGGAGCTCACCCTCGTCGTCGACGAGTCGAGCCTGCCGCTGGCCGCCGCCGAGGTCGACCGGGCCGTGATCACCACGGCGGCGGTCCGGCTGGTGCGGGACCTGGTGAACACACCGCCAAGCCACCTGTCCCCGGCGCTGCTCGCCGACCTCGCCCGCGAGCAGGCCGGCGCCGCCGGGATCGGGGTCGAGGTGCTGGACGAGACCGCCCTGGCCGAAGGTGGCTACGGCGGGATTCTCGGGGTCGGGCAGGGATCGGTGAACCCACCGCGGCTGATCCGCCTCGAGTGGCGCGGTGACGACGCCGTGCATCCGGCGATCGCGCTGGTCGGCAAGGGCATCACCTTCGACTCCGGCGGTCTGTCGCTCAAGCCGTCCACGGCGATGGAATGGATGAAGGCCGACATGGCGGGCGCCGCCTCGGTGCTCGCCGCGCTGATCGCGATCGCGCGGCTGCGCCTGCCGATCACCGTGGTCGGCTGGCTGCCGTGCGCGGAGAACATGCCCTCCGGGGAGGCCATCCGACCGTCCGACGTGCTGACGATGCGTGGTGGGAAGCGGGTCGAGGTGCTCAACACCGACGCCGAGGGGCGGCTCGTGCTCGCCGACGCGCTCGTGCGCGCGGCCGAGGAGTCACCGGCGATGATCGTCGACGTCGCGACGCTCACCGGCGCCCAGATCGTCGCGCTCGGCCAGCGCACCAGCGGGCTGATGGGCCGGGGCGACGCGCTGGACACGGTCGCGACCGCGGCGGCGGACGCCGGGGAGAGCGTCTGGCCGATGCCGCTGCCGCCGGAGCTGCGCAAGGGCCTCGACTCGACCGTCGCCGACCTCGCCAACGTCGCGCCGGGCGGCAGCCGCGAGGGCGGAATGCTGGTGGCTGCCCACTTCCTGGGCGCGTTCGTCGCCGAGGACCTCCCATGGGCGCACCTCGACATCGCCGGGCCCTCCTGGAACAGCGGGGAGCCCTACGGGCACACGCCCAAAGGCGGCACCGGCGTGATTGTCCGCACCCTCGTGCGACTCGCCGAGAACCAGGCGGTCCGCACCGACTGAACAGGTACGGGTGCGGGCATCCGCACCCGCTATCACATCTGCACCCGCATCCGCTCGCGCCCATGGCCGGCGCACGCGACGCATTGCACTCCCCCATCCGAGCGGCGGGCGGGTAGCGGCGTGAAAGACTGGCTTCGGACCGACGTGATGTGACAGTCGTGGCCCCAGAACGCCGGCCCACCAGGCAACGCACAACGAAACCGCGCGAGGCGGGCCAGTCTGGCGGGGTTTCGTGACGTCAACGAGAAGGGACCCAAGGCGTGGCGGACTCAGCGGCCGGTCCCGTCGACCTGGTCGTTCTCGGCGGCGGTAGCGGTGGGTACGCTGCCGCGCTACGCGCCGCCGAACTCGGCCGCAGCGTCGCCCTGATCGAGAAGGACAGGCTCGGCGGCACCTGCCTGCACCGAGGATGCATCCCGACCAAGGCGCTGCTGCACTCGGCGGAGATCGTCGACTCCATCAACGACAGCGAGGCCTTCGGGATCCGCGCGACCCTCGACGGCATCGACATGGCGCAGGTCCACGCCTACAAGGACTCGGTCGTCGCCGGCCTGTTCAAGGGGCTGAGCGGGCTGATCCGCTCGCGCGGCATCGAGGTCATCGAGGGTGTCGGGCGTCTGGTGTCCCCGACCGCCGTCTCCGTCGGGGACAGGGTGGTCACCGGCCGGCACGTGGTGCTCGCCACCGGCTCGCGACCCAGATCGCTACCCGGCCTCGAGATCGACCACGAGCGGGTCCTCACCAGCGACGACGCGCTGACGCTCGACCGGGTACCCGCCTCCGTCGTCGTGCTCGGCGCCGGGGCGATCGGCTGCGAGTTCGCCTCGGTGTGGCGCTCGTACGGCGCCGAGGTGACCATCGTCGAGGCGTTGGCGCACCTCGTCCCACTCGAGGACGAGTCCAGCTCCCGCCTGTTGGAACGCGCGTTCCGCAAGCGTGGCATCACGCTGGAGCTCGGCGCCCGCTTCGCCGGGGTGAAGACCACCGACCACGGCGTGACGGTGTCGTTGGAGAACGGCACGACCATCGACGCGGAGCTGCTGCTCGTCGCGGTGGGCCGCGGGCCGGTCTCGGCGGGCCTGGGCTTCGAGGAGGTCGGGGTGGCCATGGACCGCGGCCACGTCCTGGTCGACCGTGAACTGCGCACGAACATCCCGACCATCTCCGCGCTCGGTGACCTGCGCCCCGGTCCGCAGCTCGCCCACGTCGGCTTCGCCGAGGGCATCTACCTCGCCGAACGGCTCGCCGGCGGCAACCCGGTGCCCGTCGATCACGACAACATCCCCCGGGTCACCTACTCCCATCCCGAGGTCGCCTCCGTGGGGCTCACGGTGGCAGCGGCCCGGGAGCGGCACGGTGAGATCCGCACCTTCACCTACAACCTGGCCGGCAACGGCAAGGCCCAGATCCTGCGGACCGCCGGAGCGGTGACCCTGGTGGCGCTGCCCGACGGCCCCGTGGTCGGCGTCCACATGGTCGGCGACCGGGTCGGCGAGCTGATCGCCGAGGCGGAGCTCATCACGAACTGGGAGGCCGAACCGGCCGAGGTCGCCCAGCTCATCCACCCGCATCCCACCCTGTCGGAGGCCCTTGGCGAGGCGCATCTGGCGCTGGCCGGCAAGCCGCTGCACGTCCACGGCTAGCCGCGGGTCGCCGGCAACCCACGTACGTACCACCGCTGGTACGCACCACCGCCAGCGGGTCCAGACCCCCAGCACGCAAAGACACGGCGTCAAACGCTCCGGCCGGCCGCTCTCGCGGTGCATGCCGGTTGCGACGAAGGAGTCGTTCCAGCATGTCTGTATCTGTCACGATGCCCCGGCTCGGGGAGAGTGTCTCCGAGGGAACCGTCACCCGATGGCTGAAGCAGGAAGGCGAGCGCGTCGAAGCCGACGAGCCGCTTCTTGAGGTCAGCACGGACAAGGTTGACACCGAGATCCCCGCCCCGGCCTCCGGCGTCATCAGCTCGATCAAGGTCGCCGAGGACGAGACCGTCGAGGTCGGTGTCGAGCTCGCGGTCATCGACGACGGGTCCGGCGGCGGCGAGGCGGCCCCGGCCGCCGCCGCGGCCGAGCCCCCCGCGGCGCCCGAGCCCGAACCCACACCGACCCCGGAGCCGGCCAAGCCCGCGGCCGCAGCTCCGCCGCCGCCCGCTCCGGCTCCGGCTCCGGCTCCCGCCGCGCCGCCGGTGCCCGCACCCGCGCCGCAGCCGGTGCCCGCTCAGGCCGCGGCCGCACCCGCGGCCTCGGCCAACGGCGACGGCGGCATCGGCCGTTACGTCACCCCGCTCGTGCGCAAGATGGCGGCCGAGTTCGGCGTTGACCTGGCCGACGTCGCCGGAACCGGCCCCGGCGGTCGGATCACCAAGCAGGACATCCAGGACGCGGCCCGCTCCGGCGGCGCTCCGGCCACCCCCGCCACCCCCGCTCCCGCTCCCGCTCCCGCCACGGCGGCACCCGCTCCCGCGGCACCCGCCGCACCGTCGACGGCACCCGCCGCGCCGGTGCGTGGGCGCACGGAGAAGCTGTCCCGGCTGCGGGCCCTGGTGGCCCGGCGGATGGTGGAGTCGCTGCAGATCAGCGCCCAGCTGACCACCGTCGTCGAGGCGGATGTGACGCGCATCGCGAAGCTGCGGGACCGGGCCAAGGCGGGCTTCGCCACCCGCGAAGGCCTCAAGCTGTCGTTCCTGCCGTTCTTCGCGCTCGCCACCTGCGAGGCGCTGCGCGAGTTCCCGCAGCTCAACGCCAGCATCGACGTGGACGCCGGGACCGTCACCTACCACGGTGACGAGAACCTCGGCATCGCCGTGGACTCCGAGCGCGGCCTGGTCGTGCCGGTCATCCACAGCGCGGGCAACCTGAACCTGACCGGCCTGGCCCGCAAGATCGACGACCTGGCCAGCCGCACCCGCGCGAACAGGATCTCCCCGGACGAGCTCGGTGGGGGGACGTTCACCCTCACCAACACCGGCAGCCGGGGCGCCCTGTTCGACACCCCGATCCTCAACCAGCCGCAGGTCGGCATCCTCGGCACCGGGATCGTCACCAAGAAGCCGGCGGTCATCGACGACCCGGACCTCGGCGAGATCATCGCCGTGCGCTCCAGCGTCTACCTGTCGCTGACCTACGACCACCGGATCGTCGACGGCGCGGACGCCGCCCGTTTCCTCACCTTCATCAAGCGGCGGCTCGAGGAAGGTGCCTTCGAGGCCGACCTCGGCCTTTAGCCCGCCGCAGGTAGCTCGCCGGCAGGCGTGGGGGACCTGGCGACCCGCCCAGGTCCCCCACGCCTGCCCCTGTGGTCATATCTGGCTCATCGTGGCCGGTCGGCTCGCATCGCGCACCGCGACCGACCACGATGAGCAGCCATGCGCATCGTGGTGACCGGGGCGTCCGGTCTGATCGGCTCGGCGCTCGTGCCTGCCCTGCGTGACGACGGGCACGAGGTGCAGGTCCTCGTCCGGCGTCCACCCCGTGCCCCCGGCGAGATCAGCTGGGATCCGGTCGCCGGCCGGCTGGACCCGGCGGCACTCGTCGGCGTCGACGCCGCGATTCACCTCGCCGGCGCCGGCATCGGCGACCATCGCTGGACCACGTCCTACCGCCAGACGCTGCGCACCAGCCGCATCGACACCACCAGGCTGCTCGCCCGTACCCTCGCCGGCCTCAGCCCGCGACCGGGGGTGCTGCTGTCCGGCAGCGCCATCGGGTGGTACGGCACCGACGCGGGTGGCGATGCCGGCCCACTCGACGAGTCGGCGCCGCCCGGCGACGGATTCCTCGCCAGGCTGGTCGCGGACTGGGAGGCCTCGGCCCAGCCAGCCCGGGACGCCGGCATTCGCGTCTGCACCCTGCGCACCGGGGTCGTGCTCGCCGCGGACGGCGGAGCGCTGGCGCGGCAGCTGCCGCTGTTTCGGTTCGGCCTCGGTGGTCGGCTCGGCTCCGGCCGCCAGTGGCTGAGCTGGATCACTCTGAACGATCATGTCCGCGCGCTGCGCTTCCTGCTGGACGACACCCCCGACGCCCCCGGCGCGACCGTGGCCGGCCCGGTGAACCTGGTCGCACCCGAACCGGTGACCAACGCCCGCTTCACCGCGGCGCTCGCCGGAGTGCTGCACCGCCCGGCGTTCGCCGTCGTGCCCCGCGTCGCGCTGCGCCTCGCCCTCGGCGGATTCGCCGAGGAGGGCGTGCTCGCCTCCCAACGCCTGACGCCGGCCGCGCTGACCGACGCGGGCTTCCATTTCACCCAGCCCGCCATCGACAACGCCCTGCGCTCGGTACTGATCCGCGAGCCCTGACCCGCGCCCGCCGCCGCGTTCCGCCACGGCCGCTACCGCTGCCGCCGCCTCCTCCCAGCCAGCCGGCAGCCCGGTGGACGACGGCCGGTGGACGACGGTCAGCCGGTGACGGTGAACGACTGCGACACCCGCCAGCCTGCCGCCAGATGCACGAGCACGAGATCTCGCTCGGTGGGGTTCTTGGCGTTCTGATGGCTGACGACCTCACCCCCGGCGTCGAGGAAGTCGTAGGCCCCCAGCCGGTCGGTGACCCGCAGGACGGTCTGCTCGGAGGAGCTGGAACGCACCTGCAAGGCGAGGATCTCGGTGCGCAGCGGCGACGAGTGCGCACCCCGGCTGACGATCGCGCGTATCAGGGCGAGGTCGTCGTTGTGTGCCTGGCTGCCAGGCGCATCCGAACCGGTCAGCAGCGCCTCCTCACCCCGTTCGAACGCCCGACTGCGGGCGGTGTTGAGCTCACCGAGCACACCACGCCAGACCTGTTCCGCCGAGCGCCCGGCCACCGGCGAGGCCGTCGGCTGCCGGGCGGCTCCCGAGGCCGCCCCCGCCCCGCCGGACACGGCGGGATTGGTGGCGGCGGATCCCGACGGCGCGCCCCGCTCCGGGCCACCGTCGTCGGACGGGCTGGTCAGCAGCAGCACCGCGGCCACCACCGCCACGAACAACCCGACACCGGCGGTGGTCGGCAGCAGCCAGCCACCACGACGGCCGCCGTCGTGGTGCGACCGCCGGTTCCCGCCCGAACGGCCCTCACGCCTGGCCGGACCGGCCGCGGGTGGCGCCGGCCGCGCCTGCGCGTCCCGGCTGTCGCCGCCCGGTCGTTCACGATCGATGGTCGCCGCCGCCCCGGCCGCGCTGGCCGCCGGCTGGCCACGCCCGGACGGGCGGGAGCCCCGCCGCGGCGAGGTCGACCGCCGGGGCAGCGCCGGCAGCGAATCGAGCAGCTCACCGGCCAGGGGCGCGGTGGCGCCGGTGGTCGACCGGGACCTGCGCTCGCTGTCCCCCGCATCGCTGTCGAAGTCACCCCCGCCGCCCTGACCGGCGCCGCCGACCGGCGGGTCGAGACGGGCACCGGAGAGCAGCCGCGGCCGCGCGTCCCCCTGCGGTGGACGGCCGGGCAGGTCGTGCACCGTGGCGCCGCCCGCGCCGAAACCGGCTCCGGAACCCTCGGGTTCGGGCAGGTCAAGGCGCACGGGTAGCGGCGTCGCGCTGCGGGCGAGCACCGCGGCCAGATCATCGGCGCTCGGCCGGCGCTGCGCGTCGTCGACCATCGCCGTGGCGACCGCGACCGCCACCGCGGCCGCCTCCGGCCCGGTCGCCTCCCGCATCGACTCCAACAGGATGGTGGCCAGATCGTGGACATCACCAGCGGCCGCCAGGGGGAACTTCTCCGCCGCCCGGGTCGCGTCGGCCAGGGCGGCCACGCCCAGGCCGACCAGGACCGGTCGACCGGTCGGCTCCAGCAGGACGTCCTCCGGCCCGAGCCGGCCATGGACGATGCCGAGGGCGTGCGCGGCCCCCAGAGCCTGCGCGATCGGCAGGCCCACGGTGACGACCTCACCGGGATCGAGCGTGCCGCGAGCCGACAGCAGCCGGGCGAGGCTGATCGCCCCACCGACCGGTTCGGTGATCAGCGCCAGGCCATCGGAGGTCGGCAGCACCGCGATCACGGGCACCAGATGGGGATGGCTCAGCTCGGCGGTCAGTTCCGCCGCGGCCAGCGCGGCGGAACGCAGCACCGGATCGGGTGCCAGGCGCACCCGCCGCACCACGCATTCCGCGCCGGACTGCTCGATCTGCCCGGCCCACAGCTCGCCGGCGCCCGCACCCCGCAGCCGTGAGCGTACGCTCACGCCCGGCACGTCGGGTGCGCCACCAGCCCGCCGGGCCGGCCGGCCGGGGGGATCGTCCGAGAAGGTCACAAGTAGCGACGCTAGGCTCAAAACCGGCGATACAGCAGACTTCTTGGCCAGCTGTGGATAACTTTTTCCGACGCCCAGGTCCGTCCAGCAGAAAGCGATGTGCCGTGCAGATCCTCGCCACCAGCGCCGGTTTCCTCCCCGACGGCCGCTACGGAGCGCGGGTCGGTCCCGTCCTGCACCACGCCCTGGAACTCGCCGGCGCCGGCCCACGGCCACGGCTGTGCCTGTTGCAGACCGCCCTCGGCGACGACCAGAGCGCCTACGCCCGTGGCTACGCGGCCTTCAACCGGGATCGGCCGGACGTGGTGCTGTCCCACCTGGCGTTGTTCCCGATGCCCAACATCGTCGACATCCGGGCCCACCTGCTGGCCCAGGACGTCATCTGGGTCGGCGGTGGCAGCGTGGCGAACCTGCTCGCGGTATGGGCGACGCACGGGCTCGGTGAGATCCTCCGGGCGGCGTGGGAGGCCGGTGTCGTCCTGGGCGGGGTGTCCGCCGGGTCACTGTGCTGGCATGTCGGCGGCACCACCGACTCGTTCGGGCCGCAACTGCGCCCGGTGACGAACGGCCTGGCCCTGCTGCCGTTCAGCAACACCCCGCACTACGATTCCGAGCCCGGACGCCGTCCCCTCTACCAGCGTCTCGTGGCCAACGGCACCCTCCCCGCCGGCTGGGCCACCGACGATGGGGTCGGCCTGCACTTTCGGGGCACGGCCCTGGTGGAGGCCGTCGCCGACCGCCCTGGCGCCCGCGCCTGGCGGGTCGAACCCGGACCGAACGGCACCGCGGTGGAGACCCCGGTCGAGCCCAGACTGCTCCCCGGCGCACTGCCCGACACCACCCGCTGACGTCCACCCCCGCACCCGCCCCGCGCCGGACGGTCCGCGCCGCGGACCGTCCCCGCCCTACCGCTGACGGTCGCGGCTGGTTCGTACCGGCCGGGGCTGTCGGTGCTCCGGCGTACGCTTTCGGAGTGGACGTTCTCAGGCTTGCCGTCGTCCCCTACCGCGAGGCGTGGGACCTGCAGCGATCGCTCGCCGAGGCCCGGGTGGCCGATGCGGCGGACGACACCCTCATCCTGGTCGAACATCCCAGCGTCTACACCGCGGGCCGGCGCACCCAGCCCTTCGAGCGCCCCCTGAACGGTACCGAGGTGATCGACGTCGACCGCGGCGGGCGCATCACCTGGCACGGTCCCGGGCAGCTCGTCGGCTATCCGGTGCTGAAGCTGCCCCGTCCGCTCGACGTGGTGGCCTACGTCCGGGCCCTGGAACAGGCCCTGATCGACAGTTGCGCCGAGTTCGGCCTCGAGACCCGCCTGGTCGAGGGCCGCACCGGCGTCTGGACGGCGGACGGCCAGCGCAAGATCGCCGCGATCGGTGTGCGGGTGCGCCGGGCCGTCACGACCCATGGCTTCGCGCTGAACTGTCTGACCGATCCGAGCGACTTCGCTCAGATCGTGCCGTGCGGCATCTCCGATGCCGGGGTGACGAGCCTGTCCGCGGAGCTCGGCAGGCCGGTGACCGTCTCCGATGCCCGCCCGGTCGTCGAACGGCACACCCTGGCCGTCCTCGCCCGCTATCTCGGTGGCCGCCACCTGGGCGACCGGATCACCGCCCGCGTCGAACCCGTGGCCACGTCCACCCCAACACCATCCACCCCAACACCATCCACCGCAGCACCGTCCACCGCAGCACCGTCCGAGATATCACCGTCCGAGGCCGCCGGCCGTGAGCCGCAGGCCGCCGTTCGTCGCGAGGAGCTGGTGGGATGACCGTCGCCCCGGAGGGCCGCCCGCTGCTGCGCCTGGAGGCCCGCAACGCGCAGACCCCCATCGAACGCAAGCCACCGTGGATTCGCACCCGGCTGCGCACCGGCCCCGAGTACCAGGACCTCAAAGGCCTCGTGCGCGGCGCCGGGCTGCACACCGTGTGCGAGGAGGCCGGCTGCCCGAACATCTACGAGTGCTGGGAGGACCGGGAGGCCACCTTCCTCGTGGGTGGGGACGTCTGCACCCGCCGGTGTGACTTCTGCCAGATCGACTCGGGCCGCCCCACCGCGCTCGACCGGGACGAGCCGCGGCGGGTCGCGGAGTCCGTGCGCACCATGGGCCTGCGGTACGCGACCGTCACCGGCGTCGCCCGCGACGATCTGGCCGACGGCGGCTCCTGGCTGTACGCCGAGACGGTTCGCCAGATCCACGCGCTGTCGCCCGACACCGGGGTCGAAGTGCTGATCCCCGACTTCGGCGCCCAGCCCGACCAGCTCGGCGAGGTCTTCGCCGCCGCGCCCGAAGTGCTCGCGCACAACCTCGAGACCGTGCCGCGGATCTTCCGGCGCATCCGCCCCGCCTTCCGCTACGAACGCTCGCTCGACGTGCTGCGACAGGCCCGGTCCGCCGGCCTGGTGACCAAGTCGAACCTCATCCTGGGCCTCGGCGAGACCCCGGACGAGGTCCACGAGGCGATGCGCGACCTGCACGCCGCCGGCTGCGAGCTGCTCACCGTCACCCAGTATCTGCGGCCCACCCCGCGCCATCATCCGGTGGAGCGCTGGGTGCGCCCCGAGGAGTTCCTCGACTGGGAGCGGGTCGGCGCCGAGCTGGGCTTCGCCGGGGTGATGTCCGGCCCGCTGGTCCGCTCGTCCTACCGGGCGGGCCGGCTCTACCAGCAGGCCATCACCGCACGTGGCGAAGATCACACTCTCTTGTCCGGATTTCCCCAAGCGTACCCGTGACTTCTCACACGCAGTGACGGTGAGCCTGGTGGGCACCCACGCGGGGGCGTTAGGGTGGCGCTACAGCTTCACCGCAGGTCACCACCGAGCTCGCTCCAGGTCGCGATGGGGCTTTCGTCGCGGCTGAACGCTTCGCGCGCACATCCCTTCTCCACCCGTGCCTATGATCGCGCCCGGGAGGTCGTTCCCATCGTGATCCGTTCACTACTCAGTGTTCTCGAAGAGGCCACTCTGCTCGTGCTGCCCCAAGGTGGCCAGAAGACCGCCCGGCGTAATGCCTGGCGGGCCGCCGCTGATCTGCAGGGTTCCCGAGGCAGCAGCTGGCTCGAACCCGTCCCCATCACCCCGGTGCGCCCCGCGCCAGGCCCCCTCCTCGCCGACCTGCGCAGACCCGAGCCGGCGCTCGGGCTCGCCGATCTCCCGCGGGCCGACCTTCCTCGACGCGACCGCTCTCGTCGTGCCGGCATGCGGTTGCTGCCGTCGGCCGCGGCCGCACCCAGCTGACCGTCCGACCCCTCGCCCGCATCATCAGCACCGCTGCGTGATCGCCGTCGTGGCAGCGGGCCTGCTGTGACGCGGCCGTAGGCCGTAGGCTCGCGGACATGGCACTGAGGAAGCAGCCACGGGACACCGCCCCCGCGGCACCGCAGAAGAACGCGTCCGCGGGAGCGGCCGCAAAGAACGGATCCAGCCGGGGCGGTGCCACCGGGCGGGGCGGCAGCGCCGGCACGGCGGGGCGCGGGGCCGCCAGCGCGAACGGCCGCGGCGGGCCTGCGGAAGCCGCGGCGGCTCAGGGCAAGGGTTTCCGGGCCCGCTTCGCCCAGCTGCGCCTTGTCTTCAAGCTGACCCGGGAGCGGGACCCGCAGGTCCTCTGGATCACCCTCGCCGGGCTCCTCGGCCCCCTCGCTCTCGGCATCCTCCTCGGTCTGTTCGTCGGCCCGCTTTACATCTGGCTCCCGATCGGCATCCTGCTCGGCGCGGTGCTCGCCCTGAACCTGTTCAGCCGGCGGGTCCAGCGCACCGCCTATGCCGAGATGGAAGGCAAACCCGGCGCCGCGGCCGGCGTCATCGAGCGCATGCGCGGTGACTGGAGAATCACTCCCGCCGTCGGTATCAACCGCAACCAGGACGTGGTGCACCGCGTCGTCTCCCGAGCCGGCGTGATCATCATCGCCGAGGGTCGAGGCCGCGGTCCCCGCGAACTGCTGGCCGCCGAGAAGCGCCGCATCCGCAAGGCCGTCGGAGACACCCCCGTCACCGACATCATCATCGGCAGCGGTGAGGGCGAAGTACCTCTTCCGAAGCTGCAGAGCACCCTCATGCGGATGCGCCGCACGCTCCCCCGCGGCGAGGTCGACACCCTCGACCGTCGCCTTCGGGCGCTGGGGGGCGCGGCGCTACCGATCCCCAAGGGTCCCATCCCCCGCAACATCCCTCGCGGTGGCCGCCCCCGCTGATCACGGTGGTCCCCACCGGTCGGTGCGCATCCCGGCGTCCGGCCGACGCCACCGCGACCCGCGTCGGTGGATCCTGCTTCAGGGGTGATCGCGTGGCGTGGCGGTGGCGCGGGCTGGGTCGCCGTGCGCGCGGGTAGACCGGGCTCACGGCAGCGGGATCATGCCGCTGCCGTGTCGCCACCGACCTGACCGGCCAGAGTCCGGGTTGCCCGACGGAGTCCGCCGTGGGGGCGCACCGCACGCGCAGCCCCGCGGCGCGGACAGCTGGATCCAGATCTCCAGGTACGTGCGGAGAGGGCGAGACGCGCCCGCACACCGGCCGCCACCCTCCAGCGGCGAACCAGACGGGCCGGCGAACGGGGCTCAGGTGGTGGCGTCGGGCCGGGCCGGGTCGCGCACCACCACGGTGCCGGCGGCCCGGTCGTGCGTGCCGCGCTGGTCACGGTCCCAGATGAAGACCGGGACCAGCAGCGCGAGCAGCAGGGTGCGCAGGGCGATCCACGGCCAGGACTGCAGCGCGCGGTCCCGCAGCCGGATCACCCGGATGCCCATCAGGCGCATCCCGATCGTCTGCCCGGAGGCGCTGATCAGGATGAACTCCTCCAGCAGGAAGATCAGATAGATCGCCAGGCCGCGGACGTTGGTCGAGTACCGCACGCCGAGCAGGAACAGCACCCCGACCATGAGGTTCGCGACGACGGCGTCGATGAGGTAGGCGGCCAGGCGTGGGCCGAAACCCACCACCGAGCCGCGGCCGTGCTCCGGCAGCCCCAACCGCACGCCAGGCGGCTCGTCATGCGGCAGGCCTGGCCCCTCGAGCCAGCCTCCAAGCGCTCGTCCCACGACGCAAGCTTATCCGTCACACCAAGCTGCGCCCAGGAGATCACCAAGAGTGATAAAGTCGGTTGCCGTAACGTAATCGAAACGACTTTGTGATGTCATCCGCCTACCGGGACATGACCAAAGACATCTCGACATGCCGTGGTCCACGGACCGGGAAGCGTGACAGGAGGCTGGAGGACGAATGTTCACCAAGGCCGAGGACGTGCTCCGCTATATCCGCGACGAGAAGGTTCAGTTCATCGACGTCCGATTCTGCGACCTACCCGGGATCATGCAGCACTTCACGATCCCGACCCAGGTATTCGAGGAGTCGGTGTTCACCGACGGGCTCATGTTCGACGGCTCGTCCATTCGGGGATTCCAGGCCATCCACGAGTCCGACATGCTGCTGCTCCCGGACCCGCAGACGGCTTTTGTCGACCCGTTCCGTGAACACAAGACACTCGCCATGACGTTCTTCATCCACGACCCGATCACGAAGGAGCAGTACTCGCGCGACCCGCGCAACATCGCCAAGAAGGCCGAGACCTACCTGCGCGGCACCGGCATCGCCGACACCGCGTACTTCGGCCCGGAGGCGGAGTTCTACATCTTCGACGACGTCCGGTACGACTACAACCCGTATGGCTCCATGCACCAGGTCGACTCGGTCGAGGCGGCGTGGAACACCGCCCGCAAGGAGGAGGGGGGCAACCTCGGTTACAAGCCCCGCTTCAAGGGCGGCTACTTCCCCGTCCCACCCACCGACCACTTCACCGACCTGCGTTCCGAGATGACCCGGGTGCTCTACGAGACCGGTATCACCGTCGAGATGCAGCACCACGAGGTCGGCACCGCGGGCCAGGCCGAGATCGACATCCGGTTCGACACGTTGCTGAAGACCGCTGACAACCTGATGCTCTACAAGTACGTCATCCGCAACGTGGCCCGTAGCCGGGGCAAGACCGTCACGTTCATGCCCAAGCCGCTGTTCGAGGACAACGGTTCCGGCATGCACGTGCACTCCAGTCTCTGGAAGGACGGCGAGCCGCTGTTCTACAGCGCCAACGGCTACGGCGGCCTGTCGGACACCGCCCGCTACTACATCGGCGGACTGCTGCACCACGCCCCGGCGCTGCTCGCCTTCACCAACCCGACGACGAACTCCTACCGGCGGCTGGTGCCCGGCTACGAGGCCCCGGTGAACCTCGTCTACTCCGCGCGTAACCGCTCCGCCTGCTGTCGCATTCCGCTGGGCGGTGACTCGCCGAAGGCGAAGCGGGTCGAGTTCCGCGTGCCGGACCCGAGCTGCAATCCGTATCTCGCCTTCGCCGCGATGCTCATGGCCGGCCTCGACGGAATCCGCAACAAGATCGACCCGCCGGACCCGATCGACAAGGACCTCTACGAGCTTCCCCCGGACGAACTGGCCGCCGTTCCCCAGGTGCCCGGGTCCCTGGAGAAGGTGCTCGACGCGCTCGAGGCGGACAACGAGTTCCTGCGTGAGGGCGACGTCTTCACACCCGACCTGATCGAGACCTGGCTGGACTACAAGCGACGTAACGAGGTCGACGCGATCAGGCTTCGTCCGCATCCTTACGAGTTCACGCTCTACTACGACATCTGAGCCGGGCAGTCCGTCGGCGGAATGTTTCGGGCGGGCCGTGCCGACCAGGTTCCGAAAAATGCCGGACACCGGTCCGGTACATCCGGCGCCGGGCCGGCACGACATCCCGTCACGCTGCCGACAGCAATGCCGACAGTCACCCACGAGAGACAAAGAATTAACAATTACGGAACGGTTCGGTAACCAGGCCCGACGAAGCTCCGACCGAACCCTCCGTCACCGCGGCCTGGGTCGGCCTCCCCCAGGCCGATCACAAAGTCGCTCCGTCAGGTGCAGGATCAACAGCGGGGAGTAGTTGAGTGAGTTATCAGGCCGAGTACATCTGGATCGACGGCACCGAGCCCGACCCCCTGATGCGCAGCAAGACGCGCATCGTCAAGGACGGCCAGGAGCCGGACATCTGGGGCTTCGACGGCTCGAGCACCAACCAGGCGCCGGGATCGAACTCGGACTGCGTGCTGCGTCCCGTCTTCGTGACGCCCGACCCCCTGCGGGGCGGCGACAACCGGCTGGTGCTGTGTGAGGTCGAACTGACCGACTTCACGCCCCACCCGACCAACACCCGGGCGTTCAGCCGCAGTGTCGCCGAGAAGTACGCCGACATGTCGCCGATGTTCGGCATCGAGCAGGAGTACACCTTCTTCAAGGACGGCCGTCCCTACGGCTGGCCCGAGGTCGGCTTCCCCGCGCCGCAGGGCCCGTACTACTGCGGCGTCGGCGGCTCGAAGATGCCAGGCCGCGAGATCGTGGAGCGTCACACCCAGGCGTGCCTCGACGCCGGCCTCGCCATCGAGGGCACCAACGCCGAAGTCATGATGGGCCAGTGGGAGTTCCAGATCGGCGTGCTTCCGACGCCCGAGATCGGCGACCAGATCTGGCTGGGCCGGTGGCTGCTGCACCGCATCTCCGAGGACTACGGCGTCGAGGTGTCCTTCGCCGCCAAGCCGATCCTCGGCGACTGGAACGGTGCCGGCGCGCACACCAACTTCTCCACCAAGCAGACGATGGCCGGCTGGGACGCCATCGTCACCTGTTGCGAGGCCCTGGGCACCCGCGTTCTGGAGCATGTCACCCACTACGGGACGGGCATCCAGGACCGGCTGACCGGCAAGCACGAGACCGCCCCCTGGAACAAGTTCTCCTGGGGCGCCTCGGACCGCGGCGCGTCCGTCCGTATTCCGTGGGCGGTCGAGAAGGCGAAGAAGGGCTGGCTGGAGGACCGTCGTCCGAACGCCAACATGGACCCGTACCTGGTCTCCGCCCTGATGGTCGACACCTGCTGCAGCGCGCTGGCCGGCGACAAGCCGACTCTGTTCGTGCCGGAGCAGGGCACCCCGACCCTCGTGGGTGTCACCGCCGGCGCGAGCGTCTGACCCTCCTCTCCGCTCCACTCGGCCTGATCCGAACCTGATCTGCGATCTGATCTGATCTGGCCAGCCGGACCCAAACCGGGGCGCTCGTGCGGGGGAGCACGTCGCCCCGGCTTCTCGATGTACTCCGCGGCGCCGCGACGGTGTGTACCGCGACGTGAGGCGACAGCCGAAGGCCGGCCGTCCGGGACTCCTGCCCTCGGACGGCCGGCCTTCGGCGATCCTGGACGGCACTGACCCTGGACGGCACTGACCCTGGACGGCACTGACCCTGGACCGCACTGACTCAGCCGAAACCCGCGGTCTGCTCGCGGGCGAAGATGGCCTGCACCACCCGGTCGGCGCGCCCGGTAAGCCGCTGGTGTTCGGCGAACAGGTCCGCGCCTCCCCCGGCGGGCCACCCGGCGGCCCGGGCCGTGCGTTCGGCTTCCTGCGGGTCGGTCGGGACGAGATCGGGGTCGCGTCGCCCGGCCAGGGTGCCCGCACCGCGGATGCGTGCGGCCGAGAGCCAGGCCGCCTGCAGATCACCGGCGTCCCCCTCGCCGAGCAGACCGGTACGGACCGCCGCGCGCAGCCCGTCCAGGGTCGAGGTGGTCCGCAGCGACGGCAGCGCGCGGGCATGCCGCAACTGCAGGACCTGGACGGCCCACTCCACGTCGGTGAGGCCGCCGGGCCCGAACTTCAGGTGCCGCCGCGGGTCGACGCCACGGGGCACCCGTTCACGTCGCATCCGACCACGCAACCGGACGATCTCGGCGAGCGCCGTCGCCGGCAGTGCCTGCGGGTAGCGCACCGCGTCGATGAGGCGGCAGAACCCGTAGGCCAGCTCCGGATCGCCGGCCAGCGGCCTGGCCCGCAGCAGGGCCTGCGACTCCCAGTCTCGTGACCATCGCCGGTAGTAGGCCTCGTAGGCCTCGAGTGTGCGTGTGAGCGGACCGCTGCGGCCCTCCGGACGCAGCGCCGTGTCCAGGCGCAGCGCCGGATCCGGTCCGGGCAGCGACAGCAGCCGGTGCAGCTCGCCGACGACCGCGGCGGCGGCCCGCCCCGCCTCCTGCTCGCCGTATCCGTCCCGGGGCGCGTGGACGAAGACCACATCGGCGTCACTGACATAGGACATCTCGTCCCCGCCGAGGCGTCCCATCGCGATGACGGCCATCCGCGCGGGCAGCCGATCGGGGTCGCCCCCGGCGACCCGGCGCTGCGCGATGAGCAGGCTGGCCGTGACGGTGGCCGCCGCGGCGTCGCTGAGCGCCCGGCCGACCGCGACGACGTCGAGCAGGCCCAGCAGATCGGCGCAGGCGACCCGGACCAGCTCCACCCGACGCACCGCCCGTCCACGTCCGACCGCGTCCGCCGAATCCGGGTTGCGGTGCACGATGGCCAGCAGCGTGCGCGACAGCGCCTCGCGGGACACCGGCACCAGATCGGCCTCGGTCCGCAGCAGCCGCACCGACTCCGGGGCCTGCGCCATCAGATCGGCGACGTACGGGCTGGTCGCGAGGACCCTGGCCAGCCGGTCGGCGGCGCCGACCGAGTCGCGCAGCAACCGCAGGTACCACGGCACCCGGCCAAGCGCCTCGCTGACCTGACGGTAGGCCAGCAGCCCCGCGTCCGGGGCCGGTCCGTCCGCGAAGGTCGGCAGCAGGGTGGGGAGCAGATGCCGTTGGATCGCCGCGGTCCGGCTGACTCCGCTGGTCAGCGCCTCGATGTGGCGCAGCGACCGTTGTGGTGTGACGAATCCCAGCGCGGTCAGCCACTGCGCCGCCTCGGCGTGGGAAAGCCGGATCTCCTCGGTGGACAGCCGGGCCACCGCCTCCAGCAGCGGCTGGTAGAACAACCGCTCGTGCATCGAGCGGACCGTGTGCGCGATCCTGGTCCGGGCGGCCTCGAACTCCGCCGCCGTGCGCATCCCCATCGACCGGGCGAGCCAGCGCAGCTCGGGCTCGCCCCTGGGCAGGGTGTGGACGCGGCGCAGGTTGCGCAGCTGCAACCGGTGTTCGGCGGTGCGCAGGAAACGATAGGCGTCGGCGAGCGCCGCGGCGTCGCGGCGCCCGACGTACCCCCCGCGGACGAGGCCGTCGAGCGCGGCCAGCGTGGCGTTCTCCCGCAGCTTCGGGTCCGCCCGGCCATGGACGAGTTGCAGCAGCTGCACCGCGAACTCGACATCACGCAGCCCCCCGGGGCCGAGCTTGAGGTTACGGTCGGCCTCCGCCCGGGACAGCGTGGACTCGACCCGACGGCGCATCGCCTGGACGTCGGCGACGAAGTTCGGCCGGGCGGACGCGGTCCAGACCAGCGGGGCGACCCGCGCGCAGAACTGGTCGCCGAGGTCGCGGTCGCCGGCGATCGGCCTGGCCTTCAGCAGCGCCTGGAACTCCCAGGTCCGCGCCCAGCGGCGGTAGTAGGTCAGATGGCTCTCGAGCGTGCGTACCAGGGCGCCGTCGCGTCCCTCCGGGCGCAGGTTGGTGTCGACCTGGAACAGCGCCCCCACCGACGTCACCAGCCCCGCCGCCCGCACCAACCCCTCGGCCAGCCGCGCCGCCGTCCGCAACGTCGCCTCGAGACCACCCCCGGCCCCGGCCCCGGCATCGGTTTTGGCATCGGCATCGGCATCGGCATCGGGGCCAGCCCCGGTGTCAGCCTCGACGTTCGGCGGCTCGGCGACGAACACGACGTCCACGTCGCTGACGTAGTTGAGCTCGCGGCCGCCGCACTTGCCCATCCCGATCACGGCCAGGCGCACCGGCGCGGACTCGGCCGGCAGACCCGCCCGGGCGATGGCCAGGGCCGCGTCGACGGCCGCGCCGGCGAGATCGGCGAGTTCGGCGGTCGCGTCGTCCAGGGCGACCGCGCCGGTCAGGTCCCGGGCGGCGACGGTCAGCAGTTCACGGCGGTAGGCCAGCCGTAGCTCGTCGAGGATCTCGGTGGTGTCGGCCGCGGCCCGAGGAGTCGGCGCGTCCGGGTCGGCGCCGACCGCCCGCAGCAGCATGGCACGGGTCCGGGCCGCGTCGGGCCGTCCGGTCGCCAGGTCGTCCGCGTCCAGTACCTGCCAGTCCCCCGGCCGGCGCGCCAGATGATCACCCAGGGCCCGGCTGGCGCCGAGCACCGCGCACAGCCGTTCCCGCAGGCCCCGCCGCGCCGCGAGCCCGGCGAGCAGCCCCGGTCCGTCCACCGGACCCAGCGCGTCGAGCAGCCGTTCCAGCCCACCGAGCGCCAGATCAGGATCGGCCGAGGCCGCGAGGGCGGCGACCACCGGGTGGCTGAACCCGCCGGCTCCGGCGTCAGTTCCGCCGCCGCCGGCTTCAGCTCCGGCTCCGGTTCCGTCCGCGGGCAGCAGCGCCAGCCGTCGCATGGCGGCGGCCACCCGGTCGACGTCGGTGAAGCCGAGGCGGGCGAGACGAGCGCCGACCGAACTTCCCCGTGGATGGTCGATCCCACCGGCCGCAGCGCCGTGCCGTTGCGAGGTCACAGCACGGGCAGGTACCGGTCGATCTCGAACGGTGTGACCTGCCGCCGGTAGTCCTGCCATTCGGCCCGCTTGTTGCGCAGGAAGAACGCGAACAGTTCGTCGCCGAGGGTCTCTCGCACCAGCGCCGAACCCTCCATCACCGTGATGGCGTCCGAAAGCGATCCGGGCAGGGCGGCGATCCCCCGCTCGCGGCGCTCCTCGTCGGTGAGCATCCAGACGTCGTCCGCAGCCGGTGCGGGCAGGTCATACCCACCCTGGATGCCACGCAGCCCGGCGGCCAGCACCAGAGCGAAGGTCAGGTACGGGTTGCAGGCGCTGTCCGGCAGCCGGAACTCGACCCGGGTCGCCTGCGTCTTGTGCAGCTTGTACAGCGGGACGCGGACCAGCGCGGAACGGTTGTTGTGCCCCCAGCACACGTACGCGGGCGCCTCCAGCACCTCACCGGCCTGCTGGTCGCCGATCAGCCGCTTGTAGGAGTTCACCCACTGGTTGGTGACCGCGGTGATCTCCGCGGCGTGGGTGAGCAGCCCGGCGATGAACGACTTCGCCACCTTGGACAGCTGGTATTCGTCCGTCGGGTCGTGAAAGGCGTTGCGGTCACCCTCGAACAGGCTCAGATGCGTGTGCATCCCGGAGCCCGCCTGGTCGCCGAACGGCTTGGGCATGAACGTGGCGTAGATGCCCTGGCGCAGCGCGACCTCCTTCACCACCTGCCGGAACGTCATGATGTTGTCCGCGATGGTGAGCGCGTCCGCGTATCGCAGGTCGATCTCCTGCTGCCCCGGCGCGACCTCGTGATGGCTGAACTCCACCGAGATACCGAGCCGTTCCAGCATGCTGATCGCCTGCTGGCGGAAGTCGTGGCTGATGTCGTTCGGGGTCAGGTCGAAATATCCCGACTCGTCGACCGGCGGGGGCATCGGCCCGCCGCGCCTGGGCGGCTCCTTGAGCAGAAAGAACTCGATCTCCGGATGGGTGTAGAAGGTGAACCCGGCATCGGCTGCCCGCGCCAGCGTGCGCCGCAGCACCCAGCGTGAGTCGGTGGCCGCCGGCCCCCCGTCCGGCATGACCAGGTCACAGAACATCCGGGCGGTCAGCGGATGCTCGCCCCGCCAGGGCAGCACCTGGAACGTGGACGGGTCGGGCCGGGCGAGCATGTCCGCCTCGTGCACCCGGGCGAAACCCTCGATCGCCGAACCGTCGAACCCGATGCCCTCGGACAGTGCCCCCTCAAGTTCGGCCGGGGAGATCTCCACGGATTTCAGGTACCCGAGGACGTCGGTGAACCAGAGCCGCACAAAGCGGATGTCCCGCTCCTCGAGAGTTCGCAGCACGAACTCCTGCTGTTTGTCCATGACGCCTCCGCACTGAGGTGAGGACTCGACGATACGGGCCCGTCCGACCTGAACCGACCATAGCGAGCGCCCCACCCGCCAGCCCGGCTATCCCCTGCGACCAAACCACCCCTCACCCGCACAGACAGCAACCCGCCCCCCACCCCCACCACTCCCCGCAACCAGCCCCCAGCAAGATCCGCCTACACGGGTCGCCGTGGGGGGCAAAACGGACACGAACGCCCCCACGACGACCCGTGTGCATCCTGCACACCCGCAGCCCCCGGAAACAGCGCTACAGGGCGTGGGCGATAGATGGCACCGTGTCGCATGAACGGGCCAGCGGGGTCCATCCGGTCCGGTGGCAGGACGGCCCGCGGGAGCCCCGCCGACAATCGCGACGCACACGGCACACCTACCGTCCTACGCTTATTCTACAAGTTGTAGAAGATTGGCAGACGAGGGAGATGTCGTGCGACCGATGGCGGGTGCGGTCCGGCGTGGGGTGGGGCGACATGTCGTCCCGATGCTTCTGGTGGCGGTCTGTCTGTGCCTGGCCAGCTGCAGCACGGGGGCCACGGCAGCCGACGGGGACGGGGGCACCGGGCGGTCGCGGCTTACCTTCACCGCGCCGAGCGAGCGCAGGTCCGCGCCGCGGACCAGCGGCCTGACACCGTCGGGGCAACGGGTCGATCTCGCGGCACTGCGGGGGCGTGTCACCGTGGTCAACTTCTGGGCCTCCTGGTGTCCGCCCTGCCGGGCGGAGACACCCGCCCTGGTCACGCTGGCCCACCAGCGTCCGACCGTTGCCTTCCTGGGCGTGGACCACCAGGAGCGGGCAGGCACCGCCGCGGCCTTCCTACGCGCCTTCGCCGTGCCCTACCCCACGATCGTCGACGAGGACGGCACCCTGGCCGCACGCTGGCCCGGCGTCGCCGGTCTGCCCATGACCTACGTGCTCGACCCCCGCGGCCGGATCGCCGCCCGCTTCATCGCCGGCGTCACCACAGATGATCTTGGTGGCGTCCTTGACCGACTGTCCACCGAGGCATAGCCGCTGGACGCGGAAAAGTCCGGACGGGCATCGTGAGCGGCGGAGGTGCCATGCGCACGCAGGAGATCGAGTACAGCTACGAGGATCTGCGCCTGATCGGCGAGTTCGCCGTCGACGACGCACGGGACGACGGGCCGCGGCCAGGGGTGCTGGTCTGCCATGGCGGTGGCGGCCTGACCGACCACACCCGCGACTGGACCCGCCGCCTGGCCGCGGCCGGCTACGCGGCCTTCGCCCTGGACTACTACGGCGGTGGGGGACGCTCGGACACCGAACGCTCCGGCGACCGCTACGCCGGGCTGCTGGCCACGCCCGAGCGGCAGCGGGCATTGGCCCGGGCCGGCCTGGACGTGCTGCTGGCCCGGCCGGAGGTCGCGTCCGGGCAGGTCGCCGCGATCGGGTTCTGCTTCGGGGGGACGATCGCGCTGGAGCTGGCCCGCGCCGGCGCCGACCTGCGCGCGGTCGTCGGCTTCCACGCGGGCCTGGCCACCCGGCAGCCGGCACGGCCGGGCGCGATCACCGGACGGGTCCTGGTCTGCCTCGGCGCGGAGGACCCCATCGTCCCGGCGGACCAGCGCCTCGCCTTCGAGCAGGAGATGCGCACCGCCGAAGCCGACTGGGAGCTACGCCTGTACGGCGGCGCCGAACACGGCTTCACCGACCCGATCACCGACGGCATCATCCCCGGCGTCCGCTACGACCAGCGCACTGCCGACCGCGCCTGGACCGCCATGATCAACCTGTTCACCGAGGTCTTCGAAACCCGGCCCTGACCGCCGTCGGCCTCGGCGTAGGACGGGACGGAGATCCCGTCCTACGCGGGCGGCCGTCGACAGCCGGGTCTGCGTCAGACCTGGATGCGGCGGGTGACGGCGTCGAGGATCTCGGCGATCGCGTCATCGACGGGGACACCGTTGCGCTGGGTTCCGTCGCGGAAGCGGAAGGAGACGGCGCCGGCCGCGACGTCGTCGTTGCCGGCGAGGAGCATGAAGGGAACCTTCTGCTTCTGCGCGGTGCGGATCTTCTTCTGCATGCGCTCGTCCGAGGCGTCGACCTCGACGCGAATGCCCTGGGTGGACAGGCGCCGGGCGATCTCGTCCAGGTAGGGCACATGCTCGTCGGTGATCGGGATGCCGACGACCTGCACGGGGGCGAGCCACGGCGGCAGGGCACCGGCGTAGTGCTCCAGCAGGATCGCGAGGAACCGTTCGATCGTGCCGAACAGGGCCCGGTGGATCATGAACGGGCGTTTGCGGGTGCCGTCCGCGGCCTGGTATTCGAGGTCGAACCGCTGTGGCAGCTGGAAGTCGACCTGGATGGTGGACAGCTGCCAGGTACGGCCGATCGCGTCGCGCGCCTGCACGGAGATCTTCGGGCCGTAGAAGGCGCCGCCGCCCGGGTCCATGACGAGTTCGAGGTCCTGCTTCTGGGCGGCCTCGCGCAGCAGGTCGGTGGCCTCGGCCCATTCCTCGTCGGTGCCGACGGCCTTGCCCTCGGGGCGGGTCGACAGCTCCAGGTAGAAGTCGTCGAGGCCGTAGTCGCGCAGCAGGCCGAGCACGAAGCTCAGGGTGCCGTCGAGTTCGGTGGGCAGTTGTTCGCGGGCGCAGAACAGATGGGCGTCGTCCTGGGTGAGGCCACGCACCCGGGTCAGGCCGTGCACCACGCCGGACTTCTCGTACCGGTAGACGGTGCCGAACTCGAACAGCCGCAGCGGCAGCTCCCGGTACGACCGGCCGCGCGACCGGTAGATCAGGATGTGCATCGGGCAGTTCATCGGCTTGAGGTAGTAGTCGGTGCCGCCGTCGAGCTGCATGGGCGGGTACATGCCGTCGGCGAACCAGTCGAGGTGCCCGGAGATCTCGTACAGCTCGGACTTGGTGATGTGCGGGGTGTTGACGAACGAATAGCCCGCCTCGGTGTGCCGACGCCGCGAGTAGTCCTCCATCGCGGTGCGCACCGCGCCACCCTTGGGGTGGAACACCGACAGGCCGGGGCCGATCTCGGTCGGGAAGGAGAACAGGTCGAGTTCGGCACCGAGGCGGCGGTGGTCGCGCCGCTCGGCCTCGGCGAGGCGGGTCTGGTAGTCCTTCAGCGCCTCACGGGATTCCCAGGCGGTGCCGTAGATCCGCTGTAGCTGCGGGTTCTTCTCACTACCGCGCCAGTAGGCGGCCGCCGAACGCAGAATCGCGAACGCGGGAATCGACCGGGTGCTCGGCACGTGTGGCCCGCGGCAGAGGTCCTTCCAGCACAGATCGCCGGTCTTCGCGTCCAGGTTGTCGTAGATGGTCAGCTCGCCGCCGCCGACCTCGACGCTCGCCTCGGCGTCGTCACCGGCGCTCGATTTCAGGCCGATCAGTTCCAGCTTGTACGGCTCGTCGGCGAGTTCGGCGCGGGCCTGGTCGTCACTGACGACCCGACGGGCGAACCGCTGACCGGACTTGATGATCGCCTGGGCCTTCTTCTCGATGGCCTTCAGATCGTCCGCGGTGAACGGGGTCTCGACGTCGAAGTCGTAGTAGAACCCGTTCTCGATGGGCGGGCCGATGCCCAGGCGCGCCTTCGGGAACAGGTCCTGCACGGCCTGGGCGACCACGTGCGCCGCCGAATGCCGCACGATCGCCCGCCCGGCCGGCGAGTCCAGCGCGATCGCCTCGACGACGGCCCCGTCAGTGAGGACATGAGCGAGGTCGCGCTGCTGGCCGTCGACCACCGCGGCGATGACCGAACGGTCGTCGGCGAACAGGCTGGCGGCCGTCGTACCGGTCGGCACCACCCGCGGCTCGCTGCGCTGGTCATGCTGGACGGTCACGCGGACGTCGGACACCGAGACTCTCCTGTGTGCGCTGGGACGCTGAGCGCGGGCAATCATCCCGCGGCCGGCGGGTAACCGCCCCGAGGGCGGCCCACGGCAGGTTTTCCTGACCCGCTCGCGATGCTACCCGCGTCCCGGCCGAACCCCCCGAACACACACACTCACGGTGACGACTCTGGCGCGCGCACGTCCACCACCCGCGGCTCGTCCGACGGGACGCCGTCCGCGTCGCCATGGCCGTGGTCCGCCGCGTCCACCCCGCTGACGGACGCACCAGCCAGCGGCGTCCCGGCCTCGGACGGGCTGACGTGGGACGGGCCTGCGTGGGACGGGCCTGCGGTGGACGAGCTGGCGTCGGGTGTCCCGGCGTCGGGTGTCCCGGAGGCGGGCGTACCCGTGCCGGGCGCCGAGGCCGGGTACCGGCCGAGGACCGGATAGGTCTGGCCCAGCGCGAAGGGAGCGCCCACCGGATAGGCCACCAGGCGAGGCGTCGCCAGCTGCCCACCCGCCGGCTGCGGACCGGCCACGACCGCGCCGCTGAACGTGGCGACACCGCCCGACGGCACCACGCCATGGGACGGCGGCGCAGTACCCGACGCCGGGGCGCCGTTGGGCGCGGCGGCTACAGCGGGCGCGGCCGGGAGCTGGCCCGTGCCGCCGGCGGCAGTGGCAGCGGCAGCAGTGGCAGCGGCAGCAGTGGCGGCCGTGGCGGTGGCAGTGGTGATCGGGTCGGTGTCCGATGCCGGGGCGCGGATGCCGACGAGGATGACGTCGACGATGCGAGCGGTGCGGCCGCCGCTGACCTCACGGTCGCCGCTGAGGTACTGACGGTAGGAGACCGGGCCGATGAGCATGTCGACGATCAGGTCAACGTCGACGTCCGCCGCGAGTTCACCCGAGTCGATGCCACGCCGCAGCAGGTCCGCCGCCCACCGGCGGGATGGTTCCAGCACCCGGTGTGAGTAGGTGGCGAACAGGTCGGGGTGGGTGGTGCGCTCCGCGGCGAGCTGGGGCATGATCCGCCCGGCCAGGGAGTGCATGTTGCGGCGGCGCAGGGCGTTGAGCCAGGCGACCAGATCGTCGCGCAGGGAGCCGGTCTCGACCGTGTCGACCTCGTCGGCGAGGGTGTCGAGGGCGTCGCCGATCAGGGCGTCCTTGGTCGGCCAGCGCCGGTAGACGGTGGCCTTGCCGACGCCGGCGCTCGCGGCGACGGCCTCCATGGACAGCCCGGCGAACCCGACGGTGGCCAGCTCGTGCAGCGCCGCGGCGATGATCGCCTCGTCGGTCCGAGGGTCGCGGGGGCGGCCGGGGGCACGCGGAATCCGTACCCCGGAGGGGGCCCGGTCCGCTGGCCGACGAGGCTGCGGCGGACGGGCGTCCGACGTTGTCATCGGACGCGCCTTCCGCTCACCGCGGCGATCTGGTCGCCGTACCTGTGCGTCCGCATGGATAGGCCACCCGCCACCTGGTCGAGCCGCACGTTGCTGTCGATTGTCCGGTGTCATTTCAAGATCAGCATACGTGGCCCGGGCGCCAGACGCATCCGTTTGCCATGGCAGCGGCGTGGTGCTCCACGTCCGACGTCGGACGCCCGGGGACGGCGGGCCTGGCCGGGACATCCGCCGGGACCCGCCCACGAAGGTCGGCGGGGCTGCCCCGAGGGCCGGCAGGAGGCCGTCGGCGGTGGCAGCATGGATGGCACGCCGGGACGCCCCGTCGCCCGGACGGACGGATCAGGAGTGCCCATGACGTCGTCAGACACTGGTTCCCACAGCGCCGTCTCCCCCGCCGCAGGTTCCCCTGGCACAGGCTCCTACGTGGCTCCCGAGGAGGGTGCCACCACGGCCAGCCAGCCCCGTGGCCGGACCCGCTTCACCGTGCGCGATGTGGCGGCGGCCAAGGCCCGCGGGCAGAAGTGGGCGATGCTGACCGCCTACGACTTCACCACCGCGGGCATCTTCGACGAGGCCGAGATCCCCGTCCTGCTGGTCGGTGACTCGGCCGCCAACGTCGTCTACGGCTATGACACGACGATCCCCGTCACGGTGGACGAGCTGATTCCGCTGGTCCGCGCCGTGGTGCGCGGGGCGCCGCACGCGATGGTCGTCGCCGATCTGCCCTTCGGGTCCTACCAGGCGGGGCCGGCGCAGGCGCTGGAGACGGCCACCCGTTTCCTGAAGGAAGGTGGGGCGCAGGCGGTGAAGCTCGAGGGCGGCCAGCGGGTCGCTGAGGCGGTGCGGACGCTCACGGCCGCCGGCATCCCGGTCGTCGGGCATCTGGGGCTGACCCCGCAGAGCGTGCATGCCTTCGGGGGTTACCGGGTACAGGGACGGGACGCGGCCGGTGACGTGCTGCTGGCCGAGGCGTTGGCGATCGAGGCGGCCGGCGCGTTCGCCGTCGTCCTGGAGGTGGTGCCCGCGGAGCTCGCCGCCCGGGTCACCAAGGAGCTGCGGATCGCCACCGTCGGGATCGGCGCCGGCGCGGACTGCGACGCCCAGGTGCTGGTCTGGCAGGACATGGCCGGTCTCGGCGCCGGACGAGCCCCTCGTTTCGTCAAGCGGTACGCCGATCTGCGCACCGCCCTCGGCACGGCCGCGCGCACCTACCGCGACGAGGTCCGGGACGGCCGCTACCCCACCGTCGAACACAGCTACTGACCGCAACGGCCCGTGACGACGGTGCCGTCCCTGGGCGTCCGCGGGCAGCGCGCCAGCGGCTAGCGGGCGAGCGCGGCGGCGAGTTCCGTGCGCGCCGCCACCAGGGACGGGCCGTACCAGGTCAGCAGGCGCCCCGAGACGCACACCGCCGGCGCGGTGAACGCCTCGGGGCCGTCGGTGGGGCTGAACGCGTACGGCTCGTCCGGCAGGACGACCAGGTCGTGCGGGGGCACCGTGGCCGGGTCGAACCGGGGATAGCGCTGGTCGGCGTCGGCCAGCACGTTGTCGACGCCGAGCCGGCGCAGCACGTCCCCGGTGAAGGTGTCACGGCCCACCGCCATCCACGGCCGGCGCCAGACGGGTATCAGGGCCCGGCGGCGCGGTCCCGGCGGTGGGGGCGCCGACCAGAGGGCCCGGGCCTGTTCCCACCAGGGGGGACGCTGCAGGCGGCAGGCCAGCCGCAGCATCCGGTCGAGGCTGTGCAGTGCGCCGTCGACGGTGGTGGGCGCGGTCACCCATACCGCGAGTCCGGCGTCCCGCAGGGCGGTGAGGTCGGGGGCCCGGTTCTCCTCGGCGTTGGCGAGCACGAGGTCCGGGGCGAGGGCGACGATCGCCGCCAGATCGGGGTTCTTCGTGCCGCGGATGCGGGTGACCTCGAGCCCGGGTGGTTCGCCGCACCAGTCGGTCGCCCCGACGAGCAGCCCGGGGGCGCTGCGGGCGACCGATTCGGTGAGGCTCGGCACCAGCGAGACCACCCGCTCGATCCGGTCGGGAACGGCCACGGCGAGCCCGAGGTCATCGAGGTCCGTCGACGTGGCCCGACGGTCCGGCGCTCCCCGCGTCACAGTCAGTCCGATCCCGGCTCGTCCAGTCCGGTCAGACGTCGGTGACGCGCAGGCCGGCGTGGGCCTTGTACCGGCGGTTGATCGAGATCAGGTTGGCGGTGAGCGCCTCCACCTGACCGGCGTTGCGCAGCTTGCCGGCGTAGATGCCGCGCATCCCGGGGATGCGCTCCGCGAGTGCGGCGACCAGGTCGGTGGCGGCGCGGTCGTCGCCGAGCACGAGGATGTCGGTGTCGATCGACTCGACCGTCTCGTCGGCGAGCAGGACGGCGGAGACGTGATGGAAGGCACCGACGACCGTGCTCTCGGGCAGGACGGCGGCGGCCTGCTGGGCGGCGCTGCCCTCCGGCACGGGCAGGGCGAAGGCGCCGCCCTTGTCGAAGCCCATCGGGTTGACACAGTCGATGACGATCTTCCCGGTCAGCGGGCCGCGCAGCGACTCGAGCGTCTCGCGGTGCCCGTCCCAGGGGACGGCGACGATGACGACGTCGGCCCGCGCGGCGACGGTGGCGTTGTCGGCGCCCTCGATGCGCAGGCCCGGTCCGGCGAGCTTGGCGGCGGCTTCCTCGCCACGCTCGGTGGAACGCGAACCGATGAGCACGAGGTGCCCGGCCTGGGCGAAACGCAGCCCGAGGCCGCCGCCCTGCGGTCCGGAACCGCCGAGAATGCCGATGGAGAGGTCGGGTACGTCCGCGGGAACATGCTTGGGCGAGGTCACCCTGCCATCCTGCCCGAGTCGTCCGCCTGCCGCGCGTTTCGGCGACCGGGAGTGAACCCGCAGGCCGGCGGACTGGACGGCCGGAACCAGATCGTTCACCCTCCGGCGCACCGACTCATGGCACCCCCACCCGCCGACGGACAGCCGGGGGCAATGAGGGACTATGCATGAACAACGGGACAGCTACGTGTCCGATCATCCCGCGCTCGCCGGCCGGGACCTTCGACCGGGCAGACGGGTTCCCACACACGTCGCTACCGGCAGAGGAGCAGCGCACGTGACAGAGAGTTACAGCTCGTGGATCACCACCGTCAGCGAGCGGAACGGTACCCATGGCGATGCTCCGGGCGGGTCCGGTAACCCCGGGCGTGCGTTGGCCGGAGATGGGCCGTACCGTTCGGTTTCACACGCAACGGGTAGATCTAACGAAACAGGCGAGAGAGGTCGAGCAATGGCGGACGTATCGGTTCGCTTCGCGATGACGAACGACAGCGAAGTGGTACTGAACCTGTCGCTGCCGCAGGCGCTGCGCCTGATGGAGGCGATCGCGCGCAAGGTGGGCGAGACGCTCGCGGAGCGCAGCACCCAGGCGGTGGGCGGCGTCGGCGGGGTTCCCACCTCGGCACCCTCGAACGGCATGCCGAGCCTTGGGCCGTACACCCCGTCCTGAACCCGCACCCGGGTGACCCTCCTGGCGCTGGCCGCACCGCAGCGCGCCACGCCGGAGGCTGACGTCCAGCTCACCGCAGCCGATCCACGGCAGGCGCGCCGGGTCAGAACCTCGCGGTGGGCTCGCTGAATCCCCGGGCGGGACGATCCACGGCGGGACCCTCATCGCCCGGGCGGCCACGCGTGGCCGGGCCGCCGGTGGCGAGCGCACGTGGGTGTGATGTGGCATACACCTCACGGAGCCGGTCGACCGTCACGAGGGTGTAGATCTGGGTCGTGCTCACCGAGGCATGACCCAGCAGCTCCTGCACGACCCGGACGTCCGCGCCCCCGTCGAGCAGGTGGGTGGCGAAGGAGTGCCGCAGCACGTGCGGTGACACGCCGTCCACCCCCGCCGCCGCGGCCGCGGTGCGTAGCTGTGTCCACGCACTCTGGCGGGACAGCCGGTTGCCGCGTCGCGACAGGAACACCGCCGCCCCCGAGCGGGCCGCGGCCAGACGCGGCCGCGCCGCCCGCAGATAGTCCGCCAGCGCCAGCACCGCGCAGCGCCCCAGCGGGACGACCCGGTCGCGCCCCCCTTTGCCGTGCAGGCGCACGGACGCGGCTTCGAGGTCCAGATCGTCGAGGTCGAGGCCGACCGCCTCGGAGATACGCGCGCCGGTCCCGTAGAGCAGCTCCAGCAGGGCGGTGGCCCGGAGCCGACGGGCGGCCTCCAGCGCATCACCGCTGCCACCGCCACCACCGCTGCCACCGGAGGTGGCAGGGGCCGTGGCGTGCTGGCCGCCCGCGGCGGCCAGCACCGCGCTCACCTGGTCGACGGTGAGCGCCTTGGGCAGACGCCGCGGCGGCGCCGGCGGCCGTACCGGCTTCGAGACGTCCTCACGCACGTCCCCCTCCTCGGCGGCGAAGCGGTGCAGTGACCGCACCGCGACGAGCATCCGCGCCACGGACGCGGCGGCCAGCGGCGGATGCTCGTCGTCCCCCGCGCGCAGCGCCGCGGCGAAACCGGCAACCTCCGCCTCGCCCACCGCGTCCAACGAGGGCAACCCCCGCGCGGCCAGATGGACGAGATACCGCCGCAGATCGCGACGGTAGGCGAGGACCGAGTTACGGGCGAGGCCACGCTCGCCTTCGAGGTGGTGGAGATAACGGGCGACCACATCCGCCGGCCCGACCTCAGCGAAGGACCCGCTGCTGGCGAGAGGCCCGGCGCTGGCGAGAGGCCCGCTGCCGGCCAGGTCTACGGCATTGGCGACGGGCACGTCAGGACGCTCCCGGAGGGGTTCGTCGCCGTCGGCCGCCATCATCAACCTGATAGTAGGACCTGCTGGCAGTTGTCTGCGGTTGCCCGTCCACATGCCGCGATTCGACGGCTATTCTGGCGATCTGTGCGGATGGCCACCGGACCATCACGTCGCGCCGCACGGCTGGGGGTCACCATCATCGACGTCACCACGCCACCCCGCGGTCCGCACCCTGCGTCACCCGGGTCGCTGAGGGGGCCATCGCCACGGCGGTCGGCGCCGTCGGTGCCATCCGGGGCCGTCGCACCGGTTTCGTCTGCGGCTCAGGCGGTCGCGGTATCGCCGGTGTCGCGGCGCCGGGCGCGGGTGCACCTGCGGCGGCGGGGGCTCGTCCTGCTGGTCGGGTTCGTGCTGGGAGCGGAGCTGCTGTCCTCGTGCGGCGGGTCGGGGGGGCCGCAGGGTGCCGCGCTCCCCGTCCATTCGGGGGCCGGTGGTGCGAGCCCGACGGCGAGCGGCACCAGCGCCGCTCCGACGCCGGATGTCAGCGCTCCCGCCGCCGTGCGTACCGTCGCGGCGTACTTCCAGGAGATCAACGATGCCACCCGAGCCGGGCGCCTCGCGGTGATCACAGCGACGGCCCTGGAGGGCTGTCAGACCTGCGCCCTGGACGTCGGGGTGTCGCGTTCGCTGGCCCAGCGCGGCCTGCACGCCGACGCACCCGCCTACCAGCCCAGTGACCTCACGGCCCAGCCGTACGCGGGCCTGGCCGCCACCGCCTCCTTCACGCTGCGCACGGCGACCGTCGGCCTGCTCGACGCGGCCGGGCGGCACGTCGAGGACGCCGCCGGTGTCCCCGCCCGCGCCGCGACCGCGCAGCTCACCCTCACCGCGGGCGGCTGGCGCATCCAGACCCTGCGCTACGCGGCGGGCCCCTCTTGACCGCGCCCACCCCCGCCAGCGCCGGCGGCCGGCACACCGGGCGGCGGGCGGCGCTGATCCTGGTGGTGGCCGTGGTGATGACCTGCACCGGCGTGGCGATGCCCACCTGGCCGGGCGGGTCGAGCTGGCCGGGTGGGTCGGACGGCTCGGGGTGGTCGGGCGGTCTGGGGGCCGGCCGGGCCGTCGCCGCTCCCAACGACACCGTGGTTCCCTGCGGTGACGTGCTGTGGGGAGCCTGCGACACCCGGGCCACCGCGCAGGGTTATCAGTACCGCTACCACGACGGCAAGCTCGAACGAATATCGGACGCCACCGACGCCGGCACCGGCACCGGGCGGTGGGCGGCCCACTGCGGCGAGTTCTGCCAGGACGATCCGACCGTCATCTGCGAGATGCTCGAGGTGCTCGGCAAGAACACCCAGATGTCCCCCGAGGTACGCGCGCAGTGGGAGCAGCAGTCAGCGGGCTGCCTCAACTTCAACTATCTGATTCCGGCCACGAACGCCGTCCCGCTCGCGGCCGTGCAGGCCGCGCTCAACGACTACCTGCGCGAGAAGATCCTGCCGAAACCGACCATCGTGATCTCCCCGTCCGGCCGCAGTTTCGCGGGTCTCGCGACGATTCTCCACACGCCCGTCCCGAACACGTACACGTTCAACGTGGAGGAGCCGGTGGTCGCCACCATCAGCGCGGTCCCGCACTACCGGTGGGAGTTCGGTGACGGTGACATCGGCCCCGACGCGCCAGGGCGCCCGTACGACTCGGCGATCTCTCCCCGGGAACACCCGGACGCCTATGTCAGCCACACCTACGACCATGCCGGTGACCACCAGGTGACGCTGACCGTCACCTGGCAGGGCACCTTCACCGTTCCCGGCGTCGCGCAGGCCTTTCCGCTCGACGCCGTCGTCCTCGCCGCCGTGCAACCTCTGGTCGTGAACGAGGCGTCCGGCGTCCTCGTCCACAACGACTAGCGCGCTGCCCACGAACGCTCGGGGACAGCGCCGCCGTCACGGGCCGCCGATGCCCCCGGACCTCGACCTGCCGGGCCGGTCGGTCAGCCGCTGTGGGCCGGACGGGCGGGCCAGGGCGCGTCGAGCGGGCGCAGCCCGGTGAAGCCGGCGGACCGGCAGCGGTCGGCCGCCAACAGGCCGATGACCGCCATCCCGTTGGTGATCTCGCCGTGCAGGACCCGACGCACCGCCTCGTCGAGGTCGATCCGGGCCACGCCCATGTCGACCTCCTCGTGTTCGGGCACGTGCCGCTGCTCCACCGGGATCTCGTGCAGGCCGCGGGCCAGGAACACCCGGTAGGCCTCGTCGGTCATCCCCGGTGAGGACCAGGCGTCGACCAGCAGGTCATAGCGGTCGGCCCACAGCCCCGTCTCCTCCGCCAGCTCCCGCGCGGCGGCCACGCTCGCCGGCTCGCCGGCCACGTCCAGGATGCCGGCGGGCAGTTCCCACAGGGGGCCGCCGACCGGATGCCGGTACTGGTGGACCAGCACGACACGCTGGTCCTCGTCGAGCGCCACGACCCCCACCGCGCCGGGATGCACGATCACGTCACGCTGGGAGACATCCCCGTCCGGCATCCGGACGAGGTCGCGCCGCACGGCGATGATCCGCCCGGTGTAGGCGACCGAACTCTCGGTGGTCTCGTAATGATGCTCGGTGGATGTCACGGCGACACCAGCGCGCCGCCGTCGCCCACCACCACGCCGTTGGACGAGGCCACCCCGTTGGACGGCGCCACACCACCGGACGGAGCGACCCCGTTGGACGGCGCCACACCGTTGGATGGGGCCACGCCGTTGGATGGGGCCACGCCGTTGGAGGCCGTCGCGCCGGAGCGTCCCGCGCCCGACCCACGCCGTCCCGTCCCTCGGCCAGCGGCCGTCCCCGCCGCCGGTGCCGCCGGTGCCGTCGCCGGCGCGGAGGCCGACGGCGACGCGGAGCTCGCGCTCGCCGCCGGTGATCCCGTGGTCACCTGCGCCGCGGGCTCGGTGAACGACTCGATGGCCGGCTCCGCGGGCAGTCCGACGGGCAGGTCCACCGGCAGGACGCCCCGGCGCCGGTCGGCGTGCAGCAGGGCCGCCGCGACCAGGCCACGGAACAGCGGATGGGCCCGGGTCGGACGGGAACGGAACTCCGGATGGGCCTGCGTGCCGACGTAGTAGGGATGCACGTCCGCCGGCAGTTCGACGACCTCCACCAGGCGACCGTCCGGCGAGGTCCCGGAGAAGACCAGGCCCGCCGCGGCCAGCTGGTCGCGGTAGTCGTTGTTGACCTCGTAGCGGTGCCGGTGGCGTTCGTCCACCTCTGCGGCGCCGTACTCGCGTCGCGCGATGGTGGCGGGCTCCAGTACGCAGGTGTAGAGCCCGAGGCGCATCGTCCCGCCCATGTCCCTGGTACCGGCGACGACCTCGTGCTGGTCGGCCATCGTCGAGATGACAGGGCTGTCGGTGTCCGGCGCGAACTCGGTGGAGTTCGCACCCGCCAGACCCGCGAGGTTGCGGGCCGCCTCGATCACCATGCACTGCAGGCCCAGACAGATACCCAGGGTCGGGATGCGGTTCTCCCGGGCGTGGCGCAGCGCGCTCAGCTTGCCCTCGATACCGCGGATGCCGAATCCGCCGGGCACGATGATCCCGTCGACGCCGTGCAGCAGCGCCGCGGCCTGCTGCGCGGAGTCACACTCGTCCGAGGTGATCCAGCGCAGTTCCACCCGGGTGTCGGTGGCGAACGCACCGGCCCGCAGCGCCTCGGTGACCGACAGGTAGGCGTCCGGCAGGTCGACGTACTTGCCGACGATGCCGATCGTCACGGTGTTCTTCGGCTGGTGGACGCGGCGCAGCAGCGTGTCCCACTCGGTCCAGTCGACGTCGCGGAACGACAGTCCCAGGCGGCGCACCACGTAGGCGTCGAGCCCCTCCCGGTGCAGCACCCGCGGGATGTCGTAGATCGAACTCGCGTCCGGTGCGCCGACCACGGCCTCGTCGTCGACGTCGCACATCAGCGCGATCTTCTTCTTGAGGGCGTCGGGCAGCGGCCGGTCCGACCGGCACACCACCGCGTCCGGCTGCAGCCCGATGCTGCGCAACGCCGCCACCGAGTGCTGCGTCGGCTTGGTCTTGAGCTCACCGGACGGTGCGAGATACGGCACGAGGCTCACATGCACGGTCAGCGCGTTGTCCCGGCCCACCTCATGGCGGACCTGCCGGATCGCCTCCAGGTACGGCAGTGACTCGATGTCGCCCACCGTCCCACCGACCTCGGTGATGACCACGTCGACGTGGTCACCGGCCAGCCGGCGAATCCGGTCCTTGATCTCATCGGTGATGTGCGGGACGACCTGCACCGTCTGCCCGAGGTACTCCCCGCGCCGCTCGCGAGCGATCACCGCCGAGTACACCTGGCCGGTGGTCACGTTCGCGCTGCTGTCCAGGTTGACGTCGAGGAAACGTTCGTAGTGCCCGATGTCCAGGTCGGTCTCGGCGCCGTCGTCGGTGACGAACACCTCTCCGTGCTGGAACGGGTTCATCGTGCCCGGGTCAACATTGAGGTAGGGGTCGAGCTTCTGCATCGTGACGCGCAGGCCACGAGCCTTCAGCAACCGGCCCAGGCTCGAAGCCGTCAGCCCCTTGCCCAGGCTCGAGGCGACCCCGCCGGTGACGAAGATGTGCTTGGTGACATGCGACTGGCCCACACGAAACTCCCGTGGTCACGCCGCCGGTCCGGACCCGGCGTCTCCACGGGACTTCACGGTAACAGCTCTCCGCCGCCCTGCCATCGCCGGCCACCCCCGCCCACCATCACGGCCGGCGACAGGACACCGGAGCAGGATCCGGTCACACCGGCCGCCGCGGCGGACAAAAAGGACGCGACCACCCAGCGGGCCGCCCGGCCGGCTCGAACCCATCGGCCCCCGGGCGGCGTGAGAAGATCGGTTGGTGACGGATCGACGAGACGTGGCCACGGACGGGCAGGTGGTCTCGGCGGACGGCACGCGGATCGGGGTGCGCCGCGTCGGGGCCGGGCAGCCGGTGGTGCTGGTACATGGCTCATACGGCGGGCTGGACTCGTTCCAGGCTGTCGCCGAGGGCCTCAGCGACAGTTTTGAATGCTGGCTCATGGCCAGGCGCGGTCATGCTCCCAGTGACACGCCGAACCAGGCGAACACGTTCGCCGCCGAGGTGCACGACGTGCTGGCGGTCCTCGCCGCCGCGCACGACCGGGCGGGCACGGGCCGCCGACCGCATCTGGTCGGCGGCTCCTACGGGGCGACGCTCGCGCTGCACACCGCGCTTACCGATCCGCACGCACTCGGCGCGCTCGCACTGTTCGAGCCACCGCTGTTCGCCGCGGGGCCGGGGCTGGTGCCGGTCCTCAGCCAGTACCGGGCCCTGCTCGCCGCCGATGACCTCACCGGCGCGTCCCGGCTGTTCGCCCAGCAGGTCGCACGCGCCCCGGCGACCCTGCTGGCCGGCTCCGACGATGACGACCCGCCGGACGGCGACCCGGACGTAACCAGTACCGGGACGCGGGTCCCGGTGGACGATCGGGATCCCGCCGGTGCGGCGGTGCGGCTCCGGATCGCCCGCGCGGCGCTGCATGATCTGGAGGCGATGACCACTGACAGCGAGGATGTGACCCGGTGGTCAGCCATCGGATCACCGACTCTGGTGATCGGTGGCTCCGAGTCCTGGACGCCCCTTCCGGAGACGATGGACGCGCTCGTCGGCACCCTGTCGCAGGTGGAACAGGTGGTTCTGGCCGGGCAGAACCATTTCGTCACGGCTACCGCCCCCGACCTGGTCACGCGGGCGCTGCACCCGTTCCTGCAACGCTGCTCCTGACCGGCGGCGGCGCGGCGTGACCGGCCAGCGGGCCGCTCGGCTGATCGGTTCCTCGACCGCCACCGCTGGCCTGGCCTGGCTGGTGGCGGTCGAGGTCCGGGCCTGGTCATGGCCCCGGCGGGTGGTTACGCGTCGGCGGTGAGCGTGCCGGCGATCGCCCAGCTGTCGGTGGGCACCTCCTGGATCCACACCTGGACGGTCTCGGCGGGGAGCGCGAGGGTGTCGACGAAGGCATCGGTGATGCGCCGGACGAGCTGGCGCTTGAGTTCGATGTCGCGCGGTCCCTGCTGCACGGTGACGATCGGCATGGGGTTCTCCTGTCCTGGGACGCTTCGCCATCGGAGCGGCGGGGCGTCAGGGCGGCGGGCGCGGTCGCGCCGAGCACCGGTGACCGGTCAGGTGCGGCCGGTGTCACCAGTTCATCCCGGTCGCGGCCGTCCACAAAGACGCATTCGGAGCTGGCCGTCATCACGAATCGTGATGCCCCGCGGCGGCGCAGGCGTCCAACAGCAGCGGCAGGTACGGCGTCGGGGCGGTGGCGCGCACGCACAGGGAGGTGGGCACCGACAGTCGGGTGCCACGCGGCGTCCGGAAGGCCACCCGCGGGGCGTGCAGTCCCTGAGCGTGCGCCGCGTACAGAACCGTCCAGGTGGGGGTGCCCGCGCCGATCGCGGCCAGGGTGTCCTCGAGGGTGCTGCCGGTCAGCGGGCTCGGCACCGGCTGGAAACCGGCGTCGCGGCAGGCGTGCAGGACCAGGTCCACCAGGACGGGATTGCGTGCGCGGGGCACCAGGCGCAGCGGCAGAGCGGCCAGGTCGGCGAGCGCGACACCCGGGTCGGCCTCGGCGTCGGCACCGGTACCGAGGCCGGCACCTGCGCCGAGCTCGTGGCGGGCCGGTAGGGCGACGACCAGCGGGTCCTCCCACACCTCGATGGCCCGGCAGGCGCCGTCCACATCCGTGCCGCGCAGGAAGGTGGCGTCCAGCGTGCCGGCGGCCACCTGGTCGAGGCGCACCCGGGTCGGCGCCGCGACCAGGTCGACCTCCAGGTGCGGGGCACGCCACCGCAGCCGTTCGAGGACGGCGGCCAGCCGCTCGCCGAGACCACGGCTGGTACCCAGCCGCAGTGTTCCGGTGTACTCGCCGGCGAGCCGGGCCGCCACCGCCCGCGCCCGGTCCTGGGCGGCGAGGACCGCGCGGGCCTCGGGCAGGAAGAGCTCACCGGCGGCGGTCAGCCGCACCCCGCGGGGGGTGCGGTCGAACAGGTCGATGCCGAGTTCACGTTCGAGGCGGCGCACCTGCTGGCTGACCGCGGGCTGCCCGGTGCACAGCCGCTCGGCGGCCCGGCCGAAATGCCCTTCCTCCGCCACGGCGACGACGTAACGCAGCTGGCGCAGCTCCATGCCGGACGGTCAGCGCCGGGCGGTCAGGGTCGGGCCTTGTCGGCGGCGGCGGCGGCGAGGAGCTCCTCGGCGTGGCCGCGGGCCAGCGAGCTGTTCTCCTGGCCGGCGAGCATCCGGGACAGTTCGCGGACCCGGCCGGCATCGTCCAGGGTGATCACGCCGCTGCGGGTGACCGAACCGTCGTCGGCCTTGTGGACGACCAGGTGGCGGTCGGCGAACGCGGCGACCTGCGGCAGGTGGGTGATGCAGATGACCTGATGGGTGCGGGCGAGGCGGGCGAGGCGCCGGCCGATCTCGACGGCGGCCCGGCCGCCGACACCGGCGTCGACCTCGTCGAAGACCATGGTGGAGCCGGTGTCGGCGGCGGCGAGCACCACCTCGATCGCGAGCATCACCCGGGAGAGTTCACCGCCGGACGCGCCCTTGTGCACCGGGCGGGCCGGTGCCCCGGGATGGGGGACGAGGCGTAGTTCCACGTCGTCGACACCGGAGGGCCCGTAGGCGACGGTGCGCTCGGCGATGGGCAGCCCGGCGGGGTCGTCGCGTTGGGAGACCACGGCCTGGACGCGGGCGCGGGGCATGGCGAGGCCGGCGAGTTCGGCGGCGACAGCCGCACCGAAACGGGTGGCCGCGGCGAGACGGGCAGCGGTGATCTCGCCGGCGAGGCCGGCGAGCTCGGCGGTCAGCTCGTCGCGGCGGGCGGTGAGGGACTCGGCGGACTCGGCGCTGCCGTCCAGTTCCAGCAGGCGACGCCCGGCCTGGTCGGCCCAGGCGAGGACACCGTCGATGTCGGTGCCGTGGGCGCGGGTGAGGCTGGTCAGGGCGGCTTTGCGGGCCTGGGCGTCGCCGAGACGGACCGGGTCGGCGTCGATGCCCTCGGCGTAGGAGGCGAGGTCGGCGGCGACGTCGGTGAGCAGCATCCCGATCTCGGTGAGGCGCGCGCCGAGAGCGGCGAGTTCGGGGTCGAGGTCGGCGTCGCCGTCGATGACGCGGCGGGCCACCGAGACCAGATCGGCGCCGCCCGGCTCGTCGGAGCCGGACGCCGGGTCGCTGAGCAGCGCCGCGTGCGCGGTGCGGGCGGTGCGGACCAGGGTCTCGGCGTGTTCGAGGCGGTTGAGTTCGGCGCCGAGGGTGCTGTCCTCACCGGGTTCGGGCTCCACCCGCTCCACCTCGGCGAGGCCGATCCGCAGCAGTTCGGCTTCCTGCTCACGCTCGCGGGAGCGTTCGGTGATCTCGGTGAGGGCGCGGCTGACCCGGGCGAGCTCGGCGTACACCGTGGCGTAGCGGGAGCGGGGTTTCGCGACCGTCTCACCGGCGAACCGGTCGAGCGCCTCCCGCTGGGTCGATGGACGCAGCAACCGCTGTGCCTCGGACTGCCCGTGCACGGCGATGAGGTCCTCGGCGATCTCACCGAGCAGGCTCGCCGGCACCGACCGGCCCGCCACCTGGGCCCGGGAGCGGCCTTCGGCCGTCAACGTCCGCCCGACGACGAGCACGACGCCGCCGGGGTCGTCGTCCAGGTCGCCGCCGGCTTCGCGGACCCGGGCGGCCACGCCGGAGTCGACCGGGATGACCAGGCGCCCCTCGACGAAGGCCCGTTCGACCCCCGGCCGGATCAGCCCGTAGTCGGCCCGGCCGCCGGTGAGCAGCCCCAACCCCTGGACGATCATGGTTTTGCCCGCGCCGGTCTCGCCACTTACCACGGTGAGGCCGGCGGCGAGACCGAGGGCGGCGTCGTCGATGACTCCGAGGCCGCGAATGCGAATCTCCTCGAGCACGACCCGAACTCTAGCCGCACCACCGCATTCCCCGACATCCTCACCGCCCGACACCCGCAACGCCCCACATCCTTGGCCGTCGTGCGCCCCCGTCCGCCCCCTGCGGCCCATGGCATCACCGGACGTGGCGGGTTCGACGCGGCGGGACGTCAGCGTTCGGCGCGACCCCGCCAGCCGGCCACCGGCAGGTCGAACTTGGCGACGAGCCGGTCGGTGAACGGCCGCGGATGCACCACCGCGAGGCGCACCGGCCGTCCGCCGCGGACCACCTCGACCCGTGACTGCGGCGGCACCTCGAGCAGCCGCCGCCCGTCGCAGTACAGGATGCCGGGCACCGGTTCGAGCACCTCCACGGCGACGGTGGCACTGGGCGCGAGCACCAGTGGCCGGGCGAACAGCGCGTGCGCGCTGATCGGCGCGACCAGCAGCGCCTCGACCCCGGGCCACATCACCGGCCCGCCCACGGAGAACGCGTACGCCGTCGACCCGGTCGGCGTCGCGCAGATCACCCCGTCGCAGCCCCAGCGCGACAGGGGACGCCCGTCGATCTCCAGGACGCATTCGAGCATCCGCGCCCGCTCGGCCTTCTCCAGCGACATCTCGTTGAGCGCCCAGCCGGTGTAGAGCAACGTCCCCTGCCGGCGGACGGTGACGTCGACGGTCATCCGGTCCTCGACCGTGTAGTCCTTGCGCACGACATGGTCGATGGTGGACGCGAGCGCCTCCGGTTCGGCCTCGGCGAGGAACCCGACATGCCCGAGGTTGACGCCCAGCAGCGGCACGTCGGCGGTGCGGGCGAACTCGGCGCCGCGCAGCAGACTCCCGTCCCCCCCGAGGACGACGACCAGTTCCACTCCGACGGCCGCGTCCGGGTCATGCGGGACGACCGCGGCGCCGGTGAGGTCAAGCTGCTCGGCCTCACCGCGCAGCACCCGCGGGCTGATCCCCGCCGCGGTGAGCCCCTCGATGACCTGCTGCGCGCTGTCCCGCACCACCGACCGGCGCGGATGGGTGACCAGCAGCACCTCCCGCGTCATTCGGCCGCTCCGGGACGCGCGTGGCCCGCGGGCACGGCCTGGCCGCTCGAGCCGCTCGGTCCGGCCGGACCAGCCGAGCCGGCGGGACCGACGGGACCGACGGGACCGACGGGACCGACGGGGCCGGCGGCGATCGCGGCGGTGAGGTCGTCCGGAACGAGGGGTGGGGCGCCGGCGGTCAGCCACAGCAGGTACTCGACGTTGCCCGCGGGCCCCGGCAGCGGACTGGCCGTGACCCCCCGCACGCCCAACCCCAGCTGCCCCGCGGCGGTGGCGACGTCACGCACGGCGGTGGCGTGCAGGCCCGGGTCGCGCACCACGCCGCCGGCGCCCAGGCGGTCCCGTCCGACCTCGAACTGTGGTTTGACCAGCAGGACCAGGTCCGCGTCCGGGGTGGCGCAGGCGCGCAGCGCGGGCAGGACGAGCGTCAGCGAGATGAACGACAGGTCGCCCACCACCAGCTCGACCGGCTCGCCGACGGCCGCCGCGGTCAGCGCCCGGGCGTTGGTCCGGTCCAGCACCCGCACCCGCGGGTCGGCCTGGAGCCGCCACAGCAACTGCCCGTAGCCGACATCGACCGCCACGACGGACGCGGCCCCGTGGCGCAGCAGCACATCGGTGAACCCACCGGTGGACGCCCCCACATCCATGCACCGCCGCCCCGCCACCACCAGCACCGGCCACTCCCCCACCCCGCCAGCCACGCCACCCCTAGCGGCGTCACCTGCCACAGCGGCGCCGTCCACCTCCACCGGCTGGGACGAACTCGGATCCGCGCCCGGCCGATCGGGGTCGGCGAGCGGAGGGACCCCGAACGCCGCGAAGGCACCGAGCAGCTTGTGCGCACCGCGGGACGCCCAGCCCGGGTCGTTCCCCGCGGCCAGCGCGATCGAGGTGGAGCCATCGACGACGGTCGCCGCCTTGGTCGCCGGGATGCCGCCGACGAGCACCCGGCCGGAGCTGATCGCGGCGACCGCCTGCTCCCGGCTGCGGACCATCCCACGCCGGACGAGCTCCCGGTCCAGCCGCACGCGACGCGAGGGCATGTCCGTGACCCGGTTCAGGGCGCCGGACGGGCCGCGCCGGACGCCGTCCCGCCGGAGCCGTCCAGGTCGGCGAGGGCCTCGGCCAACAGACGGTTCATCTCCTCGAAGACCTCCACGTGTGCCGACGTCGCCACGACGTCGAGGGTGTCCAGCCGGGCAAGGGCAGCCTGGATCTCGGCGGGCAGACTGTCGGTGTTCACTCTGTCAGCCTCCCGCACTTTCGGTCGTGGATGCGACGGTCCGCTCCGACAGATGGCATGCGACGTATCTCATGCCCGCGGCGTCATGACCGTCAGCCCCGCCCGCCCGGCGCGCGCAGCCCCTCGCAGCCCGGCGGCCGCTCGCCGGCGACCCGCTGGACGGGCACCCCCGCGTCGGCCGCCGCCCACCCCGCGGCGCACGCGGCCCGCAACCCGTCCAGTCCGTCGTCCCCCTCGGACGCACTCCCAGCCGGCTCGGACGCACTCCCAGCCGGCTCGGACGACCAGGTCAGCGTGCCGTCCACGACAGTGGCCGTCCAGCGCCCGCAGGTGGCGGCGAACCCCCCGTCCGCCGCGCCGTCCGAGACCGACGCTGGGACATCCGGTGCGGGACGGGTCGGGACGGCGGCGGTGGCAGTGGCGGGGCGCAGCAGGCCGCGCAGGTCGTCGGCGATGTAGGTGGGACGGTGCTCGGGCGGGGCGGCGAACAGCTCGGCGGGGGTGGTCACGCCGGTGAACACCAGCAGGGTCGGTGTGCCCGAACGGGTACCGGCCTCGATGTCGGTGTCGAGACGATCACCGACGATGATCGGGGTGCGGGCCCCGCTGCGGCGCATCGACTCGGCGTGCATGGCCGCCTCCGGTTTGCCGGTGACCAGAGGTGTTTGGTCGGTCGCCGCCGAAAGCAGCGCGGCGATCGAGCCGTTGCCCGGCGCGATGCCCCGCTCGGTGGGGACGGTCCGGTCGGCGTTGCTGGCCACCCACCAGGCACCGGCGCGGATGGCGTAGGCGGCCTCGGCGATACGGGCGTAGGTGAGCTCGGGGTCGAAGCCCTGGACGACCGCGACCGGCTCGTCGTCGGCCCGCTCCACCGGGGTGAGCCCCTCGGCGGTGACCGCCTCGCGCAGCCCACGTCCACCGAGCACCAGCACCCGGCTGCCCGCGGCGAGCCGCCCCGCCAGGACATGTGCGGCGGCCTGGGCGGAGGTGACCACGTCGGAGGCCTGTGCCGGCACGCCGAACCCGGTCAGCCGGTCGGCGACCGCCTCCGGTGGGCGCAGCGCGTTGTTGGTGACGTACACCGTGCGCAGTCCCCGCTCGGCGGCCCGGGCGATCACGTCGGCGGCGTGGGGCACGGCGGCGCCACCACGGTTGACCACGCCGTCCAGATCCATCAGCGCCACGTCGAACAGCTCGACCAGGGCCTGGTCGCTGCCCTGCAACGGGGCGCGCCCCGCCCCCGCGGCGTTCCCCTTCGTGCCGTCCGACGTGTTCGTGTCGTCCGATATGCCGTCCGACCTCGTGCCGTCCGACGTGCCGTCCGACCTCGTGCCGTCCGACGTGCCGTCCGATGCGATGACGGTGTCCGCTCCGACAGCCACGAATGTCTCTCCTCTGTTCGGTCCGGCGGGAAGGTCGTCCGCTGGGAAGGTCGTCGGACGGGGTCGTCCGGTGGGAGGGTCGTCCGGTGGGAGGGCGCTCAGGCGCGGGCGAGGGCGGCGCGGGCTCCGCGCAGCGCGACGCCGTAGTGGCTGATGTCCGGACGCATCGCCACGGCCAGGGCCAGATGCTCCACCGCGGCCCGCAGATCGCCGAGTTTGCGGGCCGACAGGCCCAGGCCGAACTGGGCGTAGTCGTCGGTGGGATGGCGATCGACGATCCAGGCGAAGGTCTCGCGGGCCGCCACGTACTGCCCGGCGCTGAACTGGGCCCGGCCAAGCGCCTCCCGCACGCTCGGGGACGCCGGCTCCGCCGCGACCGCGTGCGCGAGCAGCTGTACCGCGGCGTTCGCATCGCCGTGGCCGAGCAGCGCCATCCCCCGGGTGTACCAGTCGTAGACCTCGCCGGCGGGGCCCGAACGGGCCCCCTCGGGGGGTGCGTGGCCACGCTCGACGCCCGCGAGGGGATCGTCCGGTCCGTGTGTCGGGCGGCTGGTGTCGTCAGCCATTTCCACCTCCACGACGTAGGCGTTCACCGTCCGGCGATCCGCTGGCAGACCCGTCCCTGCGGACCAACACCGCCGCACGCACGGGCACTCCCGGACGCCCCCACCGGCCCGTGGTCCAGGGCCCGATCCCCAGTGTCGCCGCACGTCGTCCCCCAGACCCCCGGATCGGATAATGATCACTTTCGTGGCGTGACCGCGGTCTGCCCCGCGGTGACCGCCGGCGGTTCTAGCATGCGGCTCATGGTGAACGCCGACGCCCACGGACCCAACCCAGGTGTGCCAACCGCGTCCGACCCCGCGCCACCGGCAGCCGCGCCACCGGCAGCCGTGCCGGGGCCGACCTCCGTCCCGGAGCCGGCGGGTCTTGTCCTGGCGCCGATCCGGGCGGCCAGGTTCGACGTGGACGGGGCGGCCCTGGCCGCCCGCACCTCACCGCCCTACGACATCATCGACGAGGCCGAACGGGCCCGGCTCTGGGCCAGCGACGAGCACAACGTGGTGCGGCTGATCCTGCCCGGCGACGACTACCCGGCCGCCGCCGCCACGCTGCGCGACTGGCTCGCCTCGGGGGTGCTGCGCCGCGACGAACGGCCGGCGGTGTACGTCTGCGAGGAGGAACAGGACGGGCATGTCCAGCGTGGTCTGATCGGCGCGGTCGCCCTCGCCGATCCGGCGGCCGGGATCATCCTGCCGCACGAGAACACGATGGCCGGCCCGGTCGCGGACCGGCTGGCCCTGACCCAGGCCACCGAGGCCAACCTCGAGCCGATCTTCCTGCTGTACGCGGGTGGCGGCCCGACCAGTCGGCTGGTGGCCACGGTCGTCACGACCACCCCGACCGTCGAGACCACCACCGACGACGGTGTCACCCACCGGCTGTGGCTGGTGGACGACCCGGCGACCCTCGACGCCGTCGCCGCGGACCTGCTACCCCGGCGAGCCGTCATCGCCGACGGTCACCACCGCTACGCCACCTACCGGCAGTACCAGGCGCAGCGGCACGCCGCCGGCGACGGTCCCGGCCCCTGGGACTTCGGGCTCGCGTTCCTCGTGGATGCCACCGTCTCCGGCCCGCGGGTACACGCGATCCACCGTTCGATCGGTGCGCTGCCCCTGGCCGAAGCCGTCCGCCGCGCCAGCGCGGCCTTCACCGTCCGTCCACTCACCGCACCGCCCGCCGCCAGCGGTGCCACCGCCGACGGGGACTGGCTGCTCGCGGAACTGGCCGCGGCCGGACGGCACGGGCCCGCCTTCGTGCTCACCGACGGCGCCACGTCCCACCTGCTCACCGCGCCCGACCCGGCGCTGCTCGCGCGCAGCCTGCCCGCCGACCGTTCCGAGGCCTTCCGACGCCTCGACGTGACCATCGCCCACCTCGCCCTGATCGTGGACGTGTGGGGTCTGCCCGACACGGTGGATGTCGTCGACTACCACCATGACGTGCCCGCGGCGATCGCGGCCGCGGCCGCGGCCGGCGGCACCGCCCTGCTGCTCAACCCGACCCCGGTCGAGGACGTCACCGCCGTGGCACAGGCGGGTGAACGGATGCCACGCAAGTCGACCCTGTTCACCCCCAAACCCCGCACCGGCCTGCTGCTACGCCCGCTCGTCTCCTGAGGTCCCCGCCTGCGGCGTCTCCCGCGTGCCGGCGGCCGGCGCTTGCGGCGCGTCGACCGCTACCGACCCGCCGTCCTCACCGTCCTCGTCCTCACCGTCGTTCTCATCGTCGCCGTCCTCGAAGCCTTCGCCGTCCGACGCGGAGAGATCCTCGAGCAGGCTCTCCTGCGCGTCTTCGGCGTCGAACTCCCCGTCGAGGTCCTCGCTGGGCTCATCGGTGACGTCCTGCTCGAGGTCCTCCGTGGGGTCCTCGGTGTCCGATGTCGCGTGGTGCTCGAGCGACACGTCCTCGTCGGACGGGTCGTCGTCGAGATCCTCGTCCTCGTCCTGCGGCAGGAGTTCACCGGTGGTGATGAAGTACGCCCGGGCGGCCGCGTCGGTCTCGCCCTCGTCGATGGCCGCGGTGGACGTGAACCAGCGGGCCGCCTCCTCGTCCCGTCCGGCCGCGAGCAGCGCCTCGGCGTAGGCGTACCAGAGGCGGGGGGCCCACGGCGGCGGCGTGCCCTTGACGTTGGCCAGATCCCGCAGCAGCAGCACGGCGGCGTCCGGCTGACCGAGGTCACGACGGGCGCCGGAAACCACGATCAGCAGCTCCGCGCGGGCCGCCGGGTCGAGGCTTTCGGCCTGGGGATCGCGAAGATAGGCGATCGCCCGGTCAGCCCGGCCAAGACCTCGTTCGCTGTCCGCCATGAGCGGCAGGTTGTGGGCCGAGCCATCGATCCGCCGGGCCGCCCGCAGTTCGAGCAGGGCGGTGGCGTACTCCCCCGCGTGGTAGGCCGCGATACCGACGGCTTCCCGGACTGCCGCGAGTCGCGGCACCCGGTCGGCCGCTGCCCGGGCATGGTTGAGCGCCGTGGCCGGATCGTCGTCGAGCAGCAGAGCCGTCGCGACGAGATGCCGGGCGATCGTGTCCGCCAGACTGGACGGCAGACCACGCAACGACCGTCGGACGTCCTGGTCGAGCAGGTCCGCACGGGCCTCCTCCGGCAGCGGCGGCGTGACCACCCGCGGCCGCCGGCTACCCCCCTCGGGCCGCTCCGGACGGCCCGGCCGATCCCCACGATCCGGCCGAACCGGTCGGGACGGGCGATCCGAACGCGCCGACCGATCAGGTCGAGCGGCGCTGTCCGGACGAGCCGGTCTGTCGGACCGGAAGGGCCGATCGGGACGCGACGAACTGTCAGAGCGGAACGGCCGATCGGGACGCGACGAACTGTCAGAGCGGAACGGCCGATCCGGACGCGACGAACTGTCAGGCCGGAAGGGCCGATCCGGACGCGACGAACTGTCAGGCCGGAAGGGCCGATCCGGACGCGACGAACTGTCAGAGCGGGCCGAGGGCTCGGGGCGAGACGTCCGAGCATCGCCGTGGGGACGTCCCGAGCCCGCCCGTTCGGACCATCCGTCGCGACGCGGAGCTGCCTCCCGCGCGGGCCCGGAGGATCGCTCCGGGCGCGGCGACCACTCCGGGCGTGCCGGGCGATCCGAGCGCGGCGCCGTGCGGTCGGGCCGGTCATAGCCACGGTCGGGACGCGCCGTTGAGCGCTCCGGCCGGTCCGTGGATCGGTCGGGCCGAGGCGAGGTCCGCTCCGGGCGCACCGACCACGGGGGCCGAGCCGAACCTTCGCCGCGGTCCGAGCGAGCGCCATCGTCGCGACGCGGCGGACGCGATGTGCGGACCTCAGCCTGCTCGGCCCGGTGGCTCCCACCCGCGGACGGCCCCGATGGCCGCTGCCACCGGTTGGTCGACTCGGAGCGGTCACGGTCCGCACCTGGTGGCCGCCGATCCGCGGCCGGTCGCGCACCGCGCTCGTCCCGTGCGGACGTCGAGAAGCGACTGTCCTGACCACCACGCGCTCCGCGTCGGTCGCCGTCCCCCGAGAACGATCTCCCAGCCGACGTCCCCGGCTGAACCCGGTCCGTGCGACGCGCGCGCCATGCCGCCTCCGCGGCCAGCTTGGTGCGACCACCGGCCGCCTCCGGCCTGCCCGGGCTCACGCCAGCGGCACGATCATGCGGGACACGCGTGTCGCCCGCCCCACGGTCACGGCGATCCACCGGTCCCCGGGCACGCTCGGGCCGGTCGGCCCGCTCGGCTCGGTCAAAGCGTGCGGGCCGGTCGGGTCGGGCCTGGCCGCCGTTGGGCGGACCCTGCCATCTGCCCCGATCGGTCTGTGGGCGCCCAGCTCCGCCGGCGCTCGGACGACCTGCGCCGGCGTCTGGACGACCTCCACCGCTGCGATCCCCACGGTCCCCACGGTCCCCACGATCCCCACGGGCGCCGCGGTCCGTCCAGGTAGGCCGATCCGGGTTACCGGGGCCCGAGGGTGCGCCGCCCGAGCCTGAGCGAGCCGGGCCACCACGGGCTGTCGACTCGAACCGGCGAACCTGCGCGGGACGTGCCCGACCAGCCCCGCCCGCCGCATCCGCCCGCCCGCCGGCGCGGGGGGCACCCGACCAGCTGCCCGCTCCACGAGTACCGGCCCCACGCACGGCGTCGCCACCGCGGCCTGATGCGCCCGCGGCGCCGCCGCGCGCAGGCCGCCCGGAACTCCCACCGTCCCGGCCGGACCAGCCGCCGCGGCGCTGACCTCCGTCCGGTCGCCCGGACCCGCCGGCCCCGGCGGACCGTCGCCGGTCGCCCCCATCAGCTGCTTCGTCCCTTGCCATGAACGGTTGTTCCCCTTCGTTTACCCGCCACCACTGGTCTGCCGCCCGCACCACCGCAGGTACCGCACACCCCAGACTTCTACCCGCGCGATCACCCGCGCACCCGTCGTATCCGCGCCGCGGAGCCCACCGGGCCCACGGCTTCCTCTCCACCGCACGACGACCGGATCTACAGTACGGGGACGGTCAAGCCGGTCCCCATCACGGTCATCCCCGTCATCCCCACCCGCGTCCCCCGCGATCCAACCGACCGCGCAGCGCGACTCCGCCTCACCCCACCTCGCCCGCTCGGCGCCTGCCTGTTCCCGCGGCGCAGCGGCACCCCTCGGATCACTGCCACGATCCGCGACGCCTCCCGCAGGCCTCATGGTCATGCGGGTGCAGATGGGTCGTTCACGCCTGCGACTTCGCCCGCAGCAAAGAAAAAGGGCCGGCGGCAAACAAGCCGACAGCCCACGGAACCCATCCACACC